>CAZEUK010000118.1:0-4589 GCA_964514535.1 uncultured Aquificales bacterium | reverse complement strand
ATAAGAATGTAAAATTTAAAAGATTTGATAAAAATTTTTAGTATAAAATATAAAAAAATTCCAAATATGAGAGGTTATTTTATGTTAATAAAATTTTTTATTAAGCCAAGAAAAGGAGTTTTAGACCCACAAGGTAGAGCTGTTGCGGAAAATTTAAGGTCTTTAGGTTTTCAAAATATAAAAGATGTTAAAGTTGGTAAATATATAGAAGTTTATGTTGATGAAAACGATAAAGAGAAAGCTATAGAACTGGCTAAAGAAATGGCTAAAAAATCATTGGTTAATGAGATAATAGAAGATTATGAATTTGAAATAGTTGAGTAGAGAGGTAGGAAATGCAGATTATATACACTGAAAAAGCACCAAAACCTATTGGAGCTTACTCACAAGCCATAAAGTATAACGGCTTACTTTTTATATCAGGTCAGATAGCTATTGACCCTAAAACTAACCAATTTGTAGGTGGAACAGTTGAGGAGCAAACTAAATTAGTTATGGAAAATATAAAGGCAATTTTAGAAGAAGCAGGTTTAGATTTTGATTGTGTTATAAAAACAACTATATATATGAAAAATATTAACGACTTTCCAAAAGTTAATAAAGTCTATGAAAGTTATTTTAAAAGGCATAAACCTGCAAGAGCTACAGTTGAAGTTAGTAATCTTCCTAAAAATGCACTTGTAGAGATAGAGGTAATAGCGGGGGAGAAATTATTTTAAAGGTAGGTTGGATAAATTTTATAAATACTCTGCCTTTTGATTTTGAACTTTTTGAGAAAAATAAGAATATAAAAAAGATTTACGGTTCACCTGCAGAGATTAACAGATTGCTTTACAGCTCAAAAGTAGATATTGGATTAATATCTTCCGCTGAATACATTCAAAACTTTAATAAATACTTAATATTACCTGATTTATCTATAAGCTCATTTAAAAAAGTTCATTCAGTTGTAATTCTATCTAATAAACCTTTAAATGAAGCTGATGTTATATATCTGACTAAAAAATCCAAAACATCGCGGCTTTTGACAAAGATTTTATTAAAAGAGTTCTTTAAAAAAGATATTGTTTATAAAGATTTAGAAGATTATTCAAATTTAGAGAAAAAAACAGTTTTACTGATTGGGGATAATGCTATTAGGTTTAGTTTAAATAAAAAATTCAAGTATATATATGATTTATCAGAATTATGGTATAGAGAAACAGGATTACCTTTTGTTTTTGCACTTTGGTGCGTTAATACCGATTTTTACAATCAAAACAGATATAAGGTTAAGCAGTTCTTTAATCTCTTAAAATTAACGAAGGAAAGATTTTTTAATCAGATAGATAAATTAATTGAACCTTTTAATAATATCCCAAAGGATTATATAAAATTTTATCTTAAAAGTTTGGATTATAGTTTAACTGAGAAACATTTGGAAAGTTTAAAGCTGTTTAATGATTATCTGATTAAACATTCTTTACTAAAGGAAAAGGCAGATTTTAAATTTGTAAAATGATTTTTAATAATAAATTTTTAATTTTTATCAATTAAAATAGAAAAAAATAAATTAAAGGAGTTTTTTATGTCCATAGATAGAGAGAAATTAAAAAAGTCTATAAGATTGTTTTTAGAAGCTATAGGAGAAAATCCTGATAGGGAAGGTTTAAAGGATACACCAGATAGAATTGTTAGACTTTGGGAAGAGTTTAAAAGTTATGAAAATTTTAATATGACTGTTTTTGAAGATATAGGGGAATACGATGAGATGGTTATAGTCAAAGATATACAGTTCTATTCACTTTGTGAACATCATTTATTACCTTTCTTTGGTAAAGCACATATAGCGTATATTCCAGATAAGAAAGTTTGCGGATTGTCAAAGTTAGTTAGAATTGTAAACAAGTTTTCTTACAGACCACAGGTTCAGGAGAGATTAACTGCAGAAATAGCAGAGTTTTTGGAAAAGGAGCTGAAACCTAAAGGTGTTGCTGTTGTATTGGAGGCTGAACATCTCTGCTTATCTATGAGAGGGGTTAAAAATCCATCTTCATACACTATAACTAGTAAGCTAACTGGTCTGTTTAAAGAGAATGAAAAAACTAGAAAGGAGTTTTTACAACTTATAAATAGAGATAGAATTATTTAAAAAGATAATGTTAAATAATTACTAAAAAATATATTTTTATGGAGGAGTTATAAATGTCTGTAATTAAAGGTAGAGTTTGGAAGTTTGGAAATGATATAAACACAGATGAGATTATACCTGCAAGATATTTGATAACAACTGACCCAAAAAAATTGGCAGAGCATGTTATGGAAGATGCAGACCCAGAATTCCCTAAAAAAGTTAAAGAAGGTGATATTATTGTAGCAGGTAAAAACTTCGGATGTGGTTCTTCTAGAGAACACGCACCTTTGGCTATAAAGGGAGCAAATATAGGAGCAATTATCGCAGAAAGTTTTGCTAGGATTTTTTATAGAAACGCTATTAACCTAGGATTAACTATTATAGAAAGTCCTGAAGCGTCAAGGGAAATAGAAAACGGAGATATTGTAGAGATAGATTTAGATAAAGGTATCATAAAAAATTTAACTAAAGGTAAGGAGTATAAATTTAGACCTTTACCTGAAGACCTGAAAAAGATTTTTGAAGCAGGCGGATTAATGGAGTATGCAAAGGATAGATTAACAAAACAATAAAATAAGTTTTATATTTTAAGAATGGGGATATTAAACGAAAAGGAGATAAAAATGCCCTTTAAAAAAATACTTGTTTGTATTGATTTCTCAAATATTTCAGAGAGCGTTGTTAACTCGTCTCTCTTTTTAAGTAAAACTTTTAACTGTGAAGTATGTTTATTCCATGTTATAGAGCCTCCAATAATAGCAATTTATGAAGACCCATTCTTAAGTATTGATAATCAAGAGGTTGTTTTAGAGTTAGAGGAAATTTTAATAGAAAAATTTAAAGCTGAGCTTGAGAGATTTAAAGAAAGATTTGATAATGCAGGAGTTAAAGCTAGTGTTGATGTTGAGGTTGGAAATATAGTTGACACTATCTTAGATTATGCAGAGGCTAACGATTACGATTTAATTATGTTAGGTAGCCACAGCGAAGGTCTATTTGAAAAATTAATCCTTGGTAGTATAACAGAGAGAATATTAAACAAAACTAAAATATCAACTTTAGTTGTTAAGGGAGAGGCTATTAATAAAATAGAAAGACTGTTATGTGGTTATGACTTTTTACCAAACTCTAAGTTGGCTCTAGAAACTGCAGTAAAAATTGCAAAGATAACAGATGCAGAGTTGGAAGTATTACACGCTGAATATGAAACTTGGATATCCCATTTAGCAGGTGTTTATGAAGAAGTTTACGAAAAGAAGGTAAAACTTTTAAATGATTTGGAAAGGGAAATAAAAGAGAAGGAAGGTATTAAAATCACAGCTAAAATAGAGAAAGGAAAACCTGAAAAGGTCATTATCAAAGAAATTGAAGAATTTAATCCAGATATAACAGTTCTAGGAAAAAGGGAAAGAAAAGAGCTTAAAAGATTGTTGATTGGAACAGTTGCTTTAAAAGTTGTAAAAAACTCTCCAAAATCAGTGTTAATAGTTAAAAGGGGAGAAAATTGAAAAAGTTAGTAGTTTTAATAACAATAGTCTTTACACTTTACTCTTTTCCCTCAAATGCAAAGGAGATTAAAAACTTTACTTCATATTTAGATAAAATAATAAAACAGTTGTCTAGACAGGTTTTTCTGTCTGAAGTTTACGGAAACTTTATACAGTGTGCCTATCTAAATGATATAGGTTATATGGAAGATGCCTTAAAATACTGTGAAAAGGCTGTAAAAAAGGCGAAGAAAGAGGGTATATATCCCTTAGAGCTTTTTAATGAATACTCAAATCTACTTTATACACTGAACGAAACGAAAAAATTAAATAAAGAAATTGCAGTATTTTTAAAATTAAATAAAGATTTATCGGAGAAAGAATATAGGTCTTTAATAGACTTGCTTAGCTTATACGTATCAGAGAAAAAATTAGACAAGATAATTGATTTAGCTTTAAAAAAGTATCCAAAAAGTAAATTCTTATTAATAAAAAAGGCTGAAGCATGTATAAACAAAGGACAAAATGAGTGTGCAGAGAAGTATTATAAACTTTATATCAAATATTATCCTAAAGACCCTACAGGTTATTACTACCTAGGGAGGTTCTATAAGAACATAGAAAAATATAAATTGGCGGAAAAATATTTATTAAAAGCGTTAGAGTTAAATCCTAAATATGACCCTGCATTATACAGCATACTGTCTATGTATTTAGAAAATGAGGAATATGGCAAGATAGAAAAATTACTGTTAGGTTATCTAAAAAAAGAACCTAACAATGTTAGATATTTAGAAGAGCTTTTTAATATTTATATAACAACAAAGCAAGATAAAAAGGCAAAGGAAATAATAGATAGATTGGTAAAATTAAAGCCTAACGAAGAAAGATATTTTATTAGCAGATATTACATATATTTAAAACTGAACAAAGGTAAAGAAGTATTAAAAGAGTTAAAACAGAAGATAAAAGAAAATCCTAAAAATGTT
>CAZEUK010000117.1:0-4630 GCA_964514535.1 uncultured Aquificales bacterium | reverse complement strand
GCGGAAAGTACAAACAGAGATTTGCTTCAGGATTTACAAGTGAGTTTGTTTTAGGGGATGTTATAACTGATGCTGAAAAATATTACTCCGATGAAGACTTTAAAAGGGCGACAGGTTTATCTAAGGAAGAGTACATAAAAAGAGCTAAAGAAATGTTAAATAACTTTGGAGATGATAAAAAATGGAAGGAAAACTTACATAAAAAAGATGGTAAACCTTACTGGGATACAGTAGAAACATTCCTAATATTTGCAGACAGTAGATTTAGAAGAAATAAAGGGGCTACTTACAGAGAAGCATTCCTCAAGAAAGCTAAATTCTTTGCATATGTAGATTTTAGAATGAACTCAACTGCACAGTGGGCGGATATAGTATTACCTGCAAAATCTCATTATGAAGTATGGGACTTGAGAACTAACCCGGGATACCATAGATACGCAAATATGGCACAACCACCACAAAATCTAAAACCAGTTGGAGAGGCTAAATCTGAGTGGGAGATATGTACCTTAATAGTTGAAAAGCTTCAGGAGTTAGCTACAAAGAGATATGAAGAGGCTAAAAAGAAAGGAGAGAAAAATCCTGAAAGATATATCAGAATACCTGACCCAACCCACTCTAAAACTGGATACAGAGAGTTAGACCAAGTTGTAGATAACTACACTAAAGGCGGTAAATTAAGAACTGACAAAGATGCGGTAATACTTGCATTAGAGTATGTTGACCAGTTCCAGCCTAACAATATTGAGACTGTCCATAAGAGAGGTGGTTTCTTACAACTGAACGATAAAGCAGGAAAAACTTCTCCACTTTATCCAGACAAACCTTACAACTCATTTGAAAACAATTTATATCTATTTGAAAGATTTGAAACTTTATCAGGAAGACTTACTTACTACGTTGACCACGACCTCTGGATAGAGTTTGGAGCGGCAGTTCCAACTGCTAAAGAACAGTTAAGACCTAAGAAATATCCATTTACTATAATGTCTCCTCACGCTAGATGGTCTATACACTCAACTTATAAAACATCAACAATCTTACAGAGATTACAGAGAGGTGTACCTTACGTAATGATTAATCCAGAAGTGGCTAAAGCTAAAGGGATAAAAGATGGAGATGAGGTTAGAGTATTTAACGACTTAGGTGAGTTCTACGCTATGGCAAAACTAACACCAATGTGTCCTAAAGACGCAATACTAATAGAACATGGTTGGGAACCGTTCTTCTTCAAAGGCTATAAACACCATAACGAAGTAATAGGGGATATGGTTAACCTATTAGAGTTGTCTGATGGTTGGGGACATCTAGAGTTCGGTGGAAACTGGGACGGAAACCAACACGCTTACGAAGCAACAGTAGATGTGGAAAAGGCTTAAACTTTTTCTTCCTTTTTTTCTTTTATTAAGAACATAAATAAGGAGGTTAATATAGATGTCAAAAAGACAGCTTGCAATGGTAATGGACTTAAACAAATGTATAGGTTGTCAGACCTGTACAGTTGCCTGCAAAACCCAATGGACTAACAGAAATGGTAGAGAGTATATGTATTGGAATAACGTAGAGACACATCCCGGTGAAGGTTATCCTAGAAACTGGATGGAAGCAGGTGGAGGATTTGACGAAAACGGAAATCTTAAGGATGGTATAGTTCCTGATATGGTTTTAGATTACGGAGTACCTTGGGATTACAACCATGACGAGCTATTCGGAGACGCGATGGATACAGTATTATCTCCAAATACAGACCCTGTATGGGGACCAAACTGGGATGAAGATGTGGGAGCTGGAGAATTTCCAAACTCTTATTACTTCTACCTACCTAGAATATGTAATCACTGCTCTAATCCGGGATGTTTAGCGGCATGTCCTAGGGAAGCTATATTCAAAAGGGAACAGGACGGTATAGTTTTAGTTGATTTGGAAAGATGCCAAGGGTATAGATACTGTATAGCAGGTTGTCCTTATAAAAAGATATACTTTAACCCTAAACTCTCAAAATCTGAAAAATGTATATTCTGTTTCCCTAGAATTGAAAGAGGATTACCTCCTGCATGTGCACACCAATGTGTAGGTAGAATAAGATTTGTAGGTTTTCTAGATGATGAAGATAGTCAAGTTTACAAACTAGTTCATAAATATAAAGTAGCACTTCCTTTAAGACCAGATTTTGGAACACAACCTAATGTTTACTATGTTCCACCACTTTCAGGACCTCCTAAATTTGATGAAAATGGAAAGCCAATAGAGGGAAGTGAGAGAATTCCTATAGAGTATCTTGAAAAACTTTTCGGTAAAGAAGTTCACCAAGCATTGAAAACATTAAAAGAAGAGATGGAAAAGAGAAAGAGAGGTGAACCTTCAGAATTGATGGATATTCTTATAGCTTACAATCACGCAGATATGTTCAGATTAGACGCTAACTACTATCAAAAGATAGCCGCTGAAGAAGGATTAAAGGGAACAGAATACTTTAAGTTAGTTGACCAAAGATACGTTCAAGGTGCAAATACACCTAAAGTTGAAGGTATTTACGGTATCAAATTCTTTGAAACACAACCTGCCGAAAATAAACTTTCTGGTGAAGGACATGGAGGGGAACACTAACCCCCTTCTTTCCTTTTTAAACAATTACGATTAAGGAGGATTTAGGAAGATGAAAAAAACGATAGGAAGGTTAACATTAGGAATATTAGCTTTAACTTCATTAGCAGTTGCGGAGAACGATGGATTTTTCAAGTATGAAGTTATAGAGGGAAAGTATATAGATGGTAAAATACCTGTAAATCCATCAG
Source organism: uncultured Aquificales bacterium (assembly GCA_964514535.1). GTDB lineage: Bacteria > Aquificota > Aquificia > Aquificales > Hydrogenothermaceae > QNZC01. Next base: position 1,835 of record CAZEUK010000117.1, on the reverse strand, counting down.
CTAAAGAATGGAGTGAGGCGAAGGAACAAACAGTTTATTTATATCCCCAAGTATCAGTTAGATTAAATGATAAAAAAGCTAACTCTTTAATACCTAAAAAAAAGCCAATAGAGGCGAAGGTTAAAGTTCTCTACAATTCTAAAAATATAGCAGTTTATATAAGATGGAAAGATGATACACCTTCTATACAACCTGTTTACGATACGGACGCATTTGGAGATGGAGTAAGTGTTGAATTTCCAAATAAATTTGGTAAAGGAATATCTCTGCCATACGTTGGAATGGGAGATGAAAACCATCCTGTAAGTGTGTATCTACAAAAAAATGTGGCAGGTAGAGATTATCAAAAGGCTTTCATATCTGAAGGTTTTGGGTCTCTGACTGAAATAAATGAAAATGGCTTCCAAGCTGAAATGAAGTATAACAATGGAGAGTGGACGGCTGTTATAAAGAGACCTTTAAAAACTGCTAACAGCAACTTATCAGCTGGATTAGTTCCAATAGCATTTGCAATATGGGATGGAAACAAATACGAAAGGGATGGTAATAAATCATTATCTAGATGGAAGTTTATAAGACTTAACAAATATCCTTTAGACAAGGAGTATTTAAGCTATGTCTCATGGGGAACTCCTTATGTGGACTGGAAGGAAAAAGGTAAAGATATAGGAGATGCTAAAAGGGGAGAAAAACTGTTCCAACAGAACGGTTGTATAGGTTGCCATAGGGCAGGTAAGTACAACACTGCAATGTTAGGTTTAGCACCTGACTTATCTGATATAGGTGGTATAGCTAACGCAATATACTTAAAGGAAAGTATTTTAAATCCTAACGATGTGGTAATAAGAAATCTAAACGTTAACAGACATTACAACAAAAACGCTAAACCTGATAAGTTTAACGCTTATCCAAACAACGATATGTACACTTGGTACATAAATATCAACGGTAAAAAACAGTCTAAAATGCCTCCTTTCACCCATCTAAAAGAACAAGATGTTAAGGACATCATCGCATTTTTAAAAACATTAGTAGATTGGAAAAACTTTAAATAATAGGAGGGTTTTATAATGAAGCTAAAGAATAAAATTTTTTCCCTTTTATCTATTGCTTTACTTGGAACTTTTTTAGTTTTATCTCCAAACACAGTTTTAGCTGAAGAGGAAGATGAAGAAGACAACGAAGTGGAGTTAACAAGTGCAGTTATAACTGCCGAAGTTTGTGCAAAGGAATATTTAGAGACTGGAGATACTGATACTTTAAACAAGTGTGCACCACATCAGGCTTTTGAAGGTGTAAAAGATATATACAACGGTAATCCTAAAATAGTTGTTGTTGATATTACAGAGGGAGAAGTTTACAAAGTTAAAGTTGGAAAAGACACTATCTACTACTACGAGCTATTGGAAGGTTTTGGCGGTAGTTTAGACGGAGAAGGTGAGATAGTGGCTAAAGATGGCGAAACTCCAGTGGTTAAATTCTCAGAGTATGAAATCACTCCTAAACCTAAACCCGGTTTCTTCAAAGGTTGTTTATAATAGTAATATGATTTTTTATAAAAAGTATAAAATAGTATGGGGGGTTTTCTCCCCTGAAAAAAATATAAGGGAGGTTTAAAATGCGTCTCGGTTTTCTAGTAGATTTAAGTAGATGTATGGGATGTATGGCCTGTGCTGTTGCCTGTAAAGCTGAGAATAACGTTCCACTTCACAGTTGGAGGTTAAGGGTTAAGTATATAGACCAAGGAGAATTCCCTGATGTTAAAAGACATTTTGTTCCTTTAAGATGTAATCATTGTGAAAATGCTCCATGTGAGAGAATTTGTCCAGTATCTG
>CAZEUK010000116.1:0-4659 GCA_964514535.1 uncultured Aquificales bacterium | reverse complement strand
CCGCTAAGTTTGAGTTTCAGGTTTTGGAGAGGCTATTGGAGGATTGAAAGTAAATAAGTAAGTATTAGAGGATTAAAAATAAATAAGTAAGTTAGGGGATATAATTTAAATATATTGTTATAAGTATAAATAAGGAACTTCAGGGATATATCTTGATAGAAAACCCCTTATAATTTCCTCTTGAGGAAAAAAGCTTTTAGCTACCTTCTCTGCAGCTTCTATGGGATAAGGTTCATTTAGAGAACGCTTTGGAAAAGTTACAAAAGGTAATCTTTCCCTGTAAATAGCTGAAAGTAAATGTTTATATTCTTCAATATCTGTAGAAGAGTTAACTTGAATTTTAACAACTCCTGCAGGCATCACTTGAAAAGAGCGAAAGTATCTAAATCTCATTAAAGCAAATTTATAAGGTTCTGGTTTTTCGGTTTGAGAAGTATTTTCTTCATTTTTTTCTTTTAAGTTTCCCTCCCATATCACAGCTTTTCCTGGAACTAATCTTTCCCACCATTCATAGATATTTTTTATGTCATGAGGGATTTCCATTGGCCGTTTAATGAAACCGACAACACCTTTTGTAATTTCATCATAATCGCTATCAGTAATAAGAAAGTGCTTTTTGACGTGCCTTCTGGCGGTAAAGAGACCGTCTACCATAACTAAACTGTTTGGGTTCCTTTCTTTAAAAGCCTTTAAAGCAAAAAATTCAAGCAATCGCATATACTGCCTAGCTCTTGCTCGAGCTTTCTTTTTGATTTCTGAAAATTTACCTAGATTATTTTCATCTATTTGTCTTTTTCTATTCTCAGAAATAATACCAGACAAACTAATATCACTAACAATCCATACATCGCTTTGGGAAAAAACATTTTCTATAGAGCGATATTTATCTCTTATTTCATCCTCAGTATAAATGGGAATGCCTATACGCTGGAAATCTTGTTTTAAATTTTGAATAAATTCTTCAACTTGTTTTCCAAAATCTACAGGAAAGGCTTCTCGATAAGCTAAAAATGGAAATATAAGCAAATTTATATTTCTTGTATAGGTAGTATTCCTAAGAAACTTATCGGAAGTTCTATATAAAAGTGCTACAGCAACGGATGCGTAAAACAATGGAGTACCGCTTTTTGCTGCATTACCAATCCAATAAAGTTTCATAGTTCCATCTATAAAAGCATCAAACTTATAATTTGTTTTTAGAGGAAAATCTATCCATTCAAAGTTGCCAGTAGTAATAAGCTCGTAGTTTTCATATCCGTAATCGGGGCCTTCATATTCCTGTTGAAAAATACCTCCTGCAAATAAAGGAATATTTCTTAACTTATTCATTTACTCCTCTCCTATTCTATGTAAAGGTTTAGGAAAATTTATAACTAATGGCAATTGAAGTGGATCATGAAGGAAAATAAGTTCTCCTTGTTTTAGATAGCTTATGCGTTTTCTCATTCCTTCTGGAATTCTTCTGTAAAATTTTTGTGAAGTTTCAAATTCTTCACTTCTACCTATTAAAAATGTGGAACAGTTTCCTAAAACCTCTTCTTCTATTTGAGAAGCAAATTGTTGAGCTCCAATAAGCGTTAATCCCATACTTCTTCCCCTTGCAGTAATTTCAACAATGAAATTTTTAATAGGGGAGGAGCTTTTACCAGCAGGGGCAAATTTATTTAGCTCGTCAACAAATATAGAAACTCTTGAAGGGAAGCTGAAGAGGCTTTGCCCTTCAATATTTTCTATACCCCTTTTCTTTAAAGGTAGAATGCTATAAAGAATACTCAAAACTGAATAAAACACCATTCGTTGTTCATTATCTCTTAAAGGTTCTATGTTTATAATCCATAAGTCGCTGATATCGAGTTCGTATATGTTGAGCAGGCGTCCTCTTGGTTTTTGTTCTTCTAAAATTAGAGAGTTTTTTAAAATTTTTCTAAGTCTGTTGATAAATTTATTCAAAGTTGCAATATGAACAGGTGTTTTTCCTATTTGTGAATAATTACCTCTTGAATTGCTCAGCATAGACGATAGGTTGCTTAATAATTGCTTGAAGGAGGTAGTATTATCAGCATATTCAGTGCATATTGCGCTTACTAAGGTTTCCATATTTTCATTTACATCGGAAGGGTCTAAAAGTGCAAGAATTGTATGTTCTCCCAAGTCAATTAAATCCTGCAAACCGAAGGAAAAATCTATACCGGGTTCCAAAACTTTTGCTCTATTAAAAATCTGAATGGGGTCTATGCCTTTTTCATATGCTGCTTTCCATAATCCCGCTGTAGAGGGTTCATGTGTTTCAATGCTTTCTAAAGCTTCCTCCATATTGGAGTAGGGGATATTCTTTATATCAAGTAAATCTTTTTCTTTAACATTAAATGCTATTATTCCGAGAGTTCTATCTAAAATATCTCTTTCATGCATTTTATCAGAGTAAGAAAGAGCTGATGCTATAAGGAATAGAGCGTAACTCGTTTTACCTGCTAAACCAGATTTACCTGTAATATTTATATGTCCTGCTTTATATCCAAAGATATTCGAAAAAGACCCGTAAACGGGAACTATTCTACCTGTTCCATCCTTAACAAACCCAGTAAGTATTCTATCATCTTCCCTTTTTATTAATTGAGAGAAAGCATTTTCTAAGGTTTCCGCTTTAGATTTGAAAATAGGATAAGGTGCTGTAAATGGAATATTTTTTCCGTCACTTCGATAGACTAACATTGCACTCCCATGTTTTAGTGTGGGAAATCGTGTAGGACTTTCAATTTCTGCTTGTCCTAATCCCCAACTTGCAAAGTGGTCGAATATACTTCGTTTTTCGGAAGATGCTTTTAGAGTTTCAACTAAACCTATAGCATAGTTATTTCTATCTAAACCTACTTCTATAAGTTCTCCTGGTTCTAAATAAACATCATCATCAGGTTTTAACCAAAAATGGAATCTATACGGTTCAGCAGGAGTTTCTAACGTAACGGCTACCCTACCTATTACTCCTTCTATTGTCTCTTCTAATTCGAATTCAGTGAACCTTTCCTCCTCCGTCCCCTGTGAAGATTCTAAAGGTGTTTCTTCATATTTAAGTCCGTAGTAATCGTAAGTCTGTTTTATGATATTAACAGCTACTTTAAGGGGTGTAACTCTTTTATCTTCTTTTTCTTCTAGTTTAGGAATTGTTTTATTTTCTAAATCCCAAAGATTGGGATTTCTCTTAAGAATTTTTATAACCCAATTGACAAACTCTTCCCTTGCCCTTTTTCCGTGCCAACCACCTTTTTCTAATGTCTCTTTTAAAGTTTTTGCTGTTTCTAATTTTCTTCTTAATTCCTCCCAACGGATATTCACTTGTTTACCTCCTTAGTTAGTATGATAATAATTATCTTTTGAAGTTTTCAAGATAAAATAGTCTTGTACTTAATGGATAAGGTAAAAAAACGAATGATGAATATTATCGAAAAAAAACAGATTAGAACTATAGCAATAAGTTTTTCAGGAGGGAAAGATAGCACAGTATTACTTCATTTAGCTTTAGAATTGGCAAAAGAGAAAAATTTAAAACTTATAATTCTACATTCTGATACATTAGTGGAAAATCCAGTTATACATGAATATGTCTTTAATACCTTTAAGCAAATTGAGGAATTTTCAAGGAAAGAAAAAGTTGAAATTGAACTAAAAATTGCAAAACCAGAGATTAACAATACTTTTTGGGTAAATTTAATAGGGAAAGGGTATCCACTTCCTTACCACTTATTTAGATGGTGCCAAGATAAATTGAAAATCCGTCCTATAAAGAAAATTTTAAACCAATTAAAACAAGAAAAAATTGTTGTGTTTGTAGGGCTAAGAAAAGAAGAAAGTTCTGATAGATCAAGATCTTTGGGAAAGAGACTAGAAACAGATTTTGAACTAAAAGGTAATGGCGTCCCAACCTATGCTCCTATGGTTGACATAACAGAAAAAGAAGTTTGGAACTTTCTTATAAATAACTCTCCCCCTTATGGTGGTTCCTACAGGCGAGTTATCGAAATTTACAAAGAGGCTAAAGGTGAGTGTCCTTTAATTCCTACTCAAAATAAAAAAAATTTTAAAAGCGGTTGTGGAATGAGATTTGGTTGTTGGGTTTGCACTTTAGTAAGAGAAGATAAAACTTTGAAAAATCAAATATTGGAAAACCCATATTTAAAACCGCTTTATGAATTTAGACAATTTATGATAGAAACTTGTTCTTTGCCTGAAAGTAGGAGTGGAATAAGAAGGAGTGGGCAATACATAGGTAAAGGTAAAGGTGTTTTAAAATTATCAGTTAGAAAATTGTTATTATCTAATTTAATAAATTTGCAAACAAAATTAGGAAAGCAAATTATAACTAGTCAAGAAATAGATCTCATAAAGAATTTTTGGAGAAAGGATGAAGATAGATTTGGGAAGATTATTTTTTGAAAACTAAAAACAGAAATTATGTATGATACTCTGCTGGGCTTTGAAACCTTTGATACTTTAAAATTTTTTCTAAGGTAGAGAGTAAATTCTACTGTCTATTTTCCTTTAGAAATGAAGTTCCAAAAAATGTGCTATTTCTTCTGTTCCTAACAGGGGATTTTTTTTGATCATCAATATTAGGGCGAGCATAGTCGAATGACTTATCCAAGAAACCCCTCAAAATCTTTT
>CAZEUK010000115.1:0-4670 GCA_964514535.1 uncultured Aquificales bacterium | reverse complement strand
CGAGGTTAACCCAAAAACAAACCCCGAGGTTAGCCTCGTGAAAGCTGATTTTAATTTTACAGAATTTAGTAATAAGTATCAAGAGTATTTTACTCGTCTATTTATAAGTCAACCTATAAATCAGCCTTACCCTTTATTAGACGTGGATAAGAGGGGGGATGGATATAAAAAACAATTCAATTATGTAATTTTGTTAATGAAAGATAATGAACCTATAGATATAAGAATTGTTAAAACTGAACATACACTTGAAAATTTTATAGAAAATAAACATTTGAAATATAAGTTAGACATTTTATTCCATCCAAATCCAGTTATGCTGACACAGGATTTCTGGGAGCAATATAGGCAGAGTGAATCTGGAGCAGAGAGATTAAAACTCTTTAAAGAGATGAATGTATTAGCTGATAGCAATATGTTATTCATTGATACTATTATCATTGATATAGATACAGAATTTTCAAAATCAATAGAAGTATTAAAGGAATTAGTTAAAGAGCTAAAAATTGATATTAACTATCTACATATTAGGAAAACAAAAAGTGGGAACTTAAGATTTACTTTTAAAGTTTTTCCTATGAAGCCAGAAGGTATTAACAAGAATGGAAAAACAAATTTAGCTAATGTAAAAGAGTTTGTATCTATCATTAATGAATTTTTCAAATCTTATGGTTGTAAAGCAGATGATAGTTTTAAAAGAATAAATCACCCGGTATGGATTACAAAGCCAGAAGAAGTTTGGAATAAGAAAGACATAGAGGAGATAAAAGATGTAGAGGAATATCTTTTGGATAAATTGCAGGAAGACACTTATCTCAGTTTCTATGAATTGTATCGTAGAGCAAAAAAGTTAAAAAGAAAACTGTTAGCAAAAAATAAAAGGGAGGTAGGAACTAAGAAGAAAAAAGTCAAATTCTTGCCAGCATTTATATTAAATCGTTTAGAGAGGGTAGAAAATTTAACAATACTGGAGAAAGCAGTTAGAACTTTAGCTAAAAAAGTTGGAAAAGGAGGAAGATATATAAACTTTTTACAACCTGTAGCAGGATGGTGTAAGAATTTAGGGTTAAGTTATGATGAATACTATCATTTAGTTTATGAGTATGCATCAGATAAAGAAAGAGATATAAGAATAGCTTGGAAGTATGCTAGAGAAATAGAATTTAAGGAATATGAAACATATAAGAAAAAATATGATTTAGTAGGATATGCAGAGAAGGTTATTCACTATCTAGAAAAACAAGGGGCGACAGAAAGACAAAAACTTTTAAGAGAAATTTTTGAAAATCAAAAATGGTTAGAACAGCTCGTAATGGAAGAATTATGTTCTAAAGATATTGTTAAATTTGAATTTGTCAAAGCAGGTAGAGGCAGACCAAAAAAAGTTTATAGCTTAGATAAAGATATACAAGCGAAGAATAAAGAATTTCCTTATACATTTAACAACCCTAAAGATATGTGTGAGGCTGTTAATTTTGAGGATGGGGGTAAGAATTATTTTAGCCAATATAATAACTCTCTCTTTAGAGAGAGCGTACTGGAGGAGGATGGAATTAAGATTACCAAAAACGTTAAAGCTTTAGAGTTTGAATTAGATATAGACGATAGTTTAGTAGAAATAGAAGGTTATATAGAAAAGTCTTTTAAAGGTAAAAAAGGTTTTTATAGTGAAAGTTTTTATAGTTTATCTGAAGAAAAGCTTTTAGAAGAAAATAAAATTTCTTTTTTAGGCGGTGGAAAAGAGGAGGAGTTTTATGAGTATGATGATGAAGATATAGAGCTTATAGCTGATTTATTTGTTAATGATTTTAAATACGCCATTCCATATGAACCTTTTAAACCTTCCGAGCCTCAAGCTAAATTTTCCGAGCCTCAAGTTACATCTTCATATCCAGAGCCTATTCAAGAGCAAGAACCAGTGCTTAACGATGAAAAAGAAGGACAAGAGAGAATAAAAAAAGATGAAGAGTTAATCGCTGAAAAGCAGAAAAAATCTGATTTAAAAAGCGATAAAGATGGGGAGAGAATAGGAAAAGAGCAAGCTGTGGCAATGGCTATCACCATTGCACAGCTTGTTGGGGGGAATTCCCCCCAAACCCCCCTTTTTTAAGAGGTAAAAGATGGAAAAGAAAAGACACAGGATAACTATAAGGCTAACAGATGAAGAACTTAATAAGATAAGAGAGAAAGCAAAAAAGGAAGGGTTAACAATTTCAGATTTATTTAGGCAATCAGTTTTAGGAAAATCAGCTGTAAGGAGAAAGCGGAAAATTGATTGTAATGTTGTAAAGATGCTTGCATATGAGATTAACAAAATTGGTGTGAATATAAATCAAATTGCAAAGAGGATAAACACTACAGGTGAGATTGATATACAAGTTTTAGAGAGCCTTGTAAACATTGAATATACACTTGCAGAAATATTAAAAATGGTCGGCTATGAGGAGAAGAAAAATTGATAATTAATTTTCAGGTATCTAGGAGCAGACCTAAGAACCGAGTAAAGTATTTACTTGAGGGGACTAAAAATAAACAGAGAGATAAGTCAAAAATAGAAATACTTGAAGGTAATGCAGAGCTGTTTCTAGAAAAAGCAAGTTTAAATACATATAAAACAAAATCATTTAATTTCCTTATCAGTTTTGCAGAGAGTAAAGAAGAACTTGAAAAAAAGCTTGGTAAGCAGGGAAAAACAATACAAGATATATACGATGAGGTAATAGAGCAGATAACGAAGGGATATTCAAAAGATGAATTAAATATTCTTTCTATTGGGCACGCAGATACGGACAACTATCATATACATATTACCATTGATAGTAGAAATCAGTTAACCGATACTCAGCTGTATTTTCAAGCCCCTCGTAAAAATTACAAGAGTTTAGAAGTGGAACTTTGGAGAACTCTTGAGGAATACATAAATAAAAAATATGGACTAATAAGTAATACCCTTCTTTTTAGTAAAGGTAAGGCATTAAATGAAAAGATTAAAGAACTTTTGGGCAAGCGGGGAGAATATCGTGAAAAAACAAGGGATGCTATAAAGGAAGAGATAACAAACATTTTATCAATGCTAATTATTTCAGAAGGGATTAATAGCAGAAATGAACTGGTAAGTTATCTAAAAAGTATTGAAGGAATAGAGATAAATAGAATAGGCAAAGATTACATAAGCATTAAATATAGGAATTTTAAATTGAGACTAAAAGGAGGAATATACAGCGATGAAGGATTTAAACGAATTAAAAGAGAGATTGAAGGAACACAGAAAACAGATAGAGAAAGTATACAGCGAGAACTTGCAGAGCTTAAAAGAAGAATTAACGAGATACAACAAAAGCGTATTCAACGAATTGAAAAAAGATTTAAAACAGCAAGAGAGCGAGCTAAAAGAATTAAGCAAGAACTTATCAAAGAGATTGAGGAACATAATTTTGCTACCGAGCCTAATAATCATTATATTCTCAATGATAGTAGGGATAGGAGTAGGACTATACAGCTATCAAAAAATCAAAAGTCAGATACCTCCTCAAGTGTTATATCTGATAGAAAAAGGCAGATGGGACAGCAAGGCGAACTGCCTAGAGATAAAGGACCAAATCCTTTACTATTACACAGGCAAAAGATGGAAAAAGGTAAAAATGGATATTTGCCTTATTCCTCAATAAGTGAAAAACTTAAAGAAACTATTATGAATTATGAAGAAAAAAGAAAAGAGGAGTTAGAAACAATAAAATCAATAGACCCAGAAATAGTGATTTCAGATTTAAGGATACCTTGTACAAAAAGACCTAGCTATTACGAGTGCAGAGCTATTTGGAGAGGAGATAAAAATCCTAGCTTATCAATCTTTAGAGATAATAATGGTCTTTGGAGATGGAAGGACCATGCAACAGATGAAAAAGGAACTTGGATAGACCTTTATATGGTAGCTAAAAACTGGGATTACATTACAGCTGTAAAATATTTACGAGAAAATTTATGTATAGAGTGTACTCAAGAATTTAGAGAAAAAAAATCTTTTTCTTCACAACTGGTAGCTTCAAAAAATTATCAACTTATATCTGTTAAGGAAAAATCTATCTCAAAAGACGTTATTAAACGCTTTTTAAGAGAACATAGAAAAATAAAGCATATACCAAGCTGGTTGAAGGAAGTTGAGTATAAGATGTTGGATATAGAAACAGGTGAAGTTTTTAAATATTTTGGTTTTGGAGTGAAGGATGAGGCGGGCAATTATCATATTAGATATGCAACAGACGAAGCTAAGGTCAAAGAAAGGGTTATTGGTTTTGGAGAAGATGGTACAGGTAGCACTTATACACACATTAAAAAAGGTAGTCATAGGGTTGTAGTAGTAGAAGGGTTTATTGACGCTATAAGAATTGAGGAAATGGACCAGTTTAAAGACAGCGACATAGTAATTCTAAATGGTGTTGAAAACGTAAAGAAAGCGTTAGAGCAACTAAAAAAATATAAAGTTATATTTATTGCAACAGATATGGATAATGCAGGAGACAAGGTTGCAAATATAGTTGTAAAAAATACTACAAATAAAAAAATTTACAGACTTGAATTTTCAGCAAAAGATATTGATGAAGCTGTTAAGCATTCAAAAGAAATAAGAATTAGAGATATAACTGTTGAAAATAATAGAAATATTAAGTCAA
>CAZEUK010000114.1:0-4696 GCA_964514535.1 uncultured Aquificales bacterium | reverse complement strand
AATACTGTATCAGGTAAAATCTGCCGTTTTATCAACACTCGGTATTAACAAAATTGATAAGTATTATCTGGTGTCTGAAGAAAAAAATATATATCTTATGGATTTTCAACCGGATATATATCTAGGTGTAAACTTTGCTGATAATGTAAAACTTGGTCTGAGATTTATAGCTGTTCAAGAGATAGCAGATAAATTAAAGGAAAATCAGTATAAACCTGTAGAGATTGAAAAAATAGATATTAAAAAACTTCCTAAACTTGCTAGGAAAGAGTATAATCTTAACCCTGCAGAAAGAAAATATTTAAAGGAACATAGGGATACACTTTATCAAGTTATAGAAAAGTTAGCGGATATTTATTTTGCTAAAGCGGCTCAAGTTGACCAGCAAGACCCTGAAGTGTTAGCACAGAGAAGAAAACTATTTATAGATGCTTTTAGAAGTGTGGCAGATGGAAGAATTGATGAGGAAGGTATTAGATTTATAATCGGTCAGGCTTTAGGTACATTAAAAATATCGGGTGTCCCAGCACAACATTTAACTCCTTTACTACTGTCTACAGTCTTTATACTAGAAAAATTGGTTATGGAAGCAATTAATGACGAAAAGGCAGTTAACAATATACTCTCAGCTTACAGGAAAGCTATATACTTAGCGTTAAACACTGCTTTAGCAATATATATGTATACTGCAATTAATCTAATAGAAAAAAATACAAAAATTGACCAAAGATTACTGGTAAATCTATTATCTAGCAGGCTACCTAAACCTCATATAGATGAAAATTTTGTTAAAAAATGGATTGAGGACTTTGGAAAGATAGTTGAGCTTACAGATGAGGACTTAAACAGAATTTACGATGCTAATATATCCGATGTATTTAAACAGTTATACAAAAGTATAAAGAAAACTAAGGTCTTAACCAGAGTTTACAATGCATTTCAGGAAGTTATAGATAACTGGTTTGAAGAAGTTGAGCAAAGGGCAGAGGAGAGAAGTATAACGATAGATTTTTGGAAAAAACTGTATGAGATAGGCTTAACAAACAAACTGGATTTTAGGATGGTTTACGCATTCTTAAGATTAAAGTTGGCTTTAGAAAGGATGACATTTAAAGAGTTTGACGAAGAAACGTACAAATCATTTGGAAAATTCTTAGCATTTAACAGTGGTACTATCTTGTTAGGAATGTTAGATAGAATTAATTTCTCATTTGAAAGTATAATAACAGTTCCACACAAAACGATACTTAGAAACTTGAATATATAGTAATGGAGAAAAAGTTAGGATACTGTATAGGTTCAACTAAACCTAACAGAGTTTTTTTTATAACAGATAAAACTGTAAAAATAGGAGAGTTTGTATTTATTGAATATGAAGAGGAAGGTAGGGAGATAAAAGTCTTAGGGATGATACAGAGTTTACACAGAGAAAATCCCTATCTTCCTGAAACTACAAAATCAAGAGAGCAAGTTGAAGGTATAAAAAGATTTTCAGGTAAAGATATTACTTTAAAAGGTGATATAAATATACTCGGTGAAATTGTTGAGGATGGAGATAAGGCAAATCTGAAACTTTTAAAAACTCCACCACCACCTGCGGCAGACGTTTACGAGGCAGACCCTGATATACTAAAAAAACTTTTTGGAGCTAAGGACAAGAGATTTATAAGAATTGGGAAACTCCTATCTCAAGATGAAGATGTACCAGTTTATATAAATGTTGAACAGATAGTATTAAGACATCTAGCTATATTAGCAATAACTGGAGCAGGTAAATCTAACACAGTATCAGTTTTACTACAAAACATACTAAATCTAAACGGAACTGTCTTAGTCTTTGATTTCCACGGTGAGTATGTTAAATCAGAGTTTAAAAAAGATGGAAGAAATAGAGTTAATATTATAGAACCTATAATAAATCCAGCTTTATTGAAACCTAAAGAGTTTGCCAGCTTGGTAGGTATAAAACCTAACGCATACATACAGTTAAGATACTTTAAATTAGCTTTAGAACATTTGATAAGTGAGTTAGAAGGGGAAAAGGGAAAAAATTGGCAAAACTATATAACAACTGAAGAGTTTTTAGAAAGGCTAAAGGAAACAGTGGACAGTATAAGAGATGAGGATAGTGATATTAGACAGACAAGGTTAAAAGGTAAACCTAGAGAGGAAAGTTTATATGAGGTATTAAACAAAATAGAGGAAATGGAGCTTGAGCTTGGACATATAATAAAACTTGGTGCTAAACCTATAATAGAAAAAATAAAGGATGGATATATAAACGTTATAGATTTTTCAGAGATAGATGAAGATACAGCCGATACTATTTGTTCCAATATCTTAATGTGGAGTTTAGAAGAAAGAAAGAAAGCTGTAAGGAAAGGTAATACTAGACTGAAGAAACCTTTACTTATAGTTATTGAAGAAGCACATATATTGGCAGGTGATAAAAGAAATACCCAATCTAAGTATTACATCTCAAGGATAGCCAGAGAAGGAAGAAAGTTTGGTTTAGGTTTAGTAATAATAACCCAAAGACCCAAAGGTCTAGACAAAGAAATATTATCCCAAATGAACAATATGATTATATTAAAACTCGTTGAACCTGAAGACCAAAAACATGTCCAATCTGCAAGTGAAGCTTTATCTCAAGAGTTAATGTCCTATTTACCAAGCTTAAACCCCGGTGAAGCCATAATTATAGGTAATATGACTAAAATACCTTTACTTGTAAAAATAGACAAAGCGAAAGGTAAAATAGAAGGTAATGATATTCCAGTTGTAGAAGAATGGCTAAAGGAAAATGAAGAAAAAAAAGAGATAGAAGAGGATGTATTAGATTTTTTAGAAGAGATATAGATATAGTTCTAAAATTTTTAGTTTAACAATTAAACTTGTTTTTAAGCTATTACAGATAAGTCTTAATTAACGCTAACTTAGAAATTTAATTATTTGTTTTAGTCTAAAATATTTGTTTAAAACTAATTAACGTCAATTTTGCTCCAGTTAGCTAAAATAAGAGAGATTACAACTAAACTGAAACTTAAATCTAAAAAATTATGACAGTTTAATTAACAATCCTAGAACTCGTATTAAAATTATAAGTATTAAATTCAAAAATTTATAAGATTATATAGGTTTAAATCACTTCTAAGATGCAAATTAATTATTTAAGTTATTATAAATGTGAAAAACCATAACCTTTTAATTTTTTTAGCTTTCCATCTGATTTTAAGTAAATCCCTTCACCTTCTTCAACATAACCGATTTTTATACAATCTTTTAAATCACTTTTAGATGTAAATGCCAATTGGTAATCTTCACCGCCGTATAAAATGTAATCTAGAGGATTTTTGTTATACTTTTCACAGTACAGTTTTAATAATTCGTGTATTGGTATTTTTTCCTCTTCTAAAATAATCATCTTTTTGCTTCTATGAGATATATGGTTTAAGTCTCCCACAAGACCATCACTTATATCTATACAGGAAGAAGCATTATTCTTTATTAATTCTACTAAATCAATTCTAGCTAAAGGTTTCGTGTGATATTTTATTAACTCCAACTCAAAATCTTCATAATTATCTTTATTCATAAGTAAAAGCTCTAAACCTGCCCTAGACAAACCTAACTTTCCAGAGATATAAACAAAATCCCCAGTTTTTGCTCCACTTCTAAGTATATATCTATCCGTTTCTCCAACTAAAAACATATCTAAGAAAAGCCTATCAGATTTAGATGTATTACCACCAACTAAACTAAATTTATAAAAATCTAAGGCTTTCCTTATACCTTTATAAACATATTTTAGATAATCAATATCTTTATTTGACAAAGCCACAGTTATGTTAGCCCATCTTGGATAACCACCAGAGGATACAATATCACTAACATTTACAGATACCAATTTCCAACCTAAATCTTCAGGTAATATTTTAGATTTTATAAAATGGACATCTTCCACAAGGCAATCATTGGTAAAAAGTAAATTTTTATCTCCACATTTAATAACGGCACAGTCATCACCGAAGCCAACTAAAACATTTTTATCTTTTATATCTAGAAAATTAGTTAAATTTTCTATAAACTCAAACTCATTCATCTATAAACTCATAATTCTTTCTTTTAAAAACTCTACTGTCAACTTGAACTTCCTATCTTTCTCCATACTCTTTTCAACCTTTTCTATAGCATTTAAAACTGTAGTATGATGTTTTCTCTTAAATGCCTTTGATATATCCTTTAAAGATTTTGTAGTAAGGTATCTAGCTAAATACATAGCAACCTGTCTAGCCATACGAACCTGTTTTTTCCTAGAGTTTCCTAACAACTCGTTTAAATTTACCGAAAAGTAAGAGGCAACTTCCTTTTGAATTTTCTCTATCGATAACTCCTCAACATTCTTTAGCTCTAAAATATCCTTTAAAACTTCCCTAGCTAGCTCTAAAGTAATAGGTTTACCTAATATCTCACTGTAAGCTTTAAGTCTGTATAATGAGCTTTCAAGCTCCCTAACATTAGTATTAATAGTTTTTGCAATCAAAAGTTTAACATCTGAAGGTATGTTCAGATTTTTTTCTTTAGCCTTTTTAGATATTATATTGAGCTTAGTGGTTAAATCAGGTGCTTTTACTTCAACAACTAAACCTGATGAAAACCTACTTCTAAGTCTTTCCTGAATACCTTTTAAGCTCTT
>CAZEUK010000113.1:0-4699 GCA_964514535.1 uncultured Aquificales bacterium | reverse complement strand
ACAGGAGGAGCTAAATAATGGTTAAATCAAAAATCCAGTTTTAAAGTTTACAGTGTTTTTCATATTTCCAATTATAGTTTTAATACTGTTTATAGGTGGTTTCTTCTCCAGTCGCGTTGAACCGGGTTATGCAAAAGAAGAGGGAAAGTTAATAACAGGCTTAAAGATAATGACAGTTGAACCTACTATAACTGAGGAGATGTACAAATCTGACGGTTCTGTTATGGCTAATAACAATGCTAAAGTTGCAACAAAAATTATGGGAAAGATAAAAGCCATTTATGTAAAGGAGGGTGATAGGGTAAAAAAAGGACAGCTACTAGCCGTTATAGATACTTCAGATATTGATAAACAGATACAAGAGGCTAAGGCTGGACTTGAGGAAATTGCACAGGCTAGAAGAGAAGTTTTAGCAGGTATTGAAGGGGCTAAAACTGGATATGAATTTGCAAAAAGAACTTATGAAAGATTTAAAAAGCTTTACGAAGAAGACGGAATACCAAAACAAAAATTAGAAGAAATTGAAACAAAGATGGTAGGGGCTAAAGCTCAACTTGATGCTTTAAATGCAAAACTGGAACAAATAAACGCTAAAGAAAAACAAATTAAAGCTAAACTTGCTTACGCACAGGTAATGAAGGGATACGGTGAGATATACGCTCCTTTTGATGGATTGGTAATTAAGAAAATGATGGATGTTGGAGATATGGCAGCTCCCGGAATGCCTATATTTGTAATAGGTCAGGATAAATTAATCTTTATGTCTCAAATAGATGAAAAACTTTTTGATAAAGTTAATCTAGGTGATGAGTTAAAAGTAAAAATAACAACTACAGGTCAAGAATTTGTTGGGAAAGTTATAGAAAAAAGTAATTCCATAGACCCTATGAATAGAAGTTTTACGATTAAGCTAGAAATACCTTCAGAGTTAGATGTATCTCCCGGAATGTATGGAAAAGTTTATATACCTGTAAAAAGTGAAGAGAAGATAATCATTCCTAAATCTGCAATAGTTAGATGGGGTCAATTAACTGCAGTTTATACAGTTGATAAAAACGGAGTTTTAAGACTTACATTTGTAAAACTTGGTGAAGATTATGGAGATAAAGTTGAGGTTGTATCAGGTCTGGAAAAAGGTATGAAGATAGTTGCTGATAATGTGGCTAAAGCCTGTGATGGTTGCAGAATAAAATAAATTGGAGGTAAAAAATGGAAAATAGAAATAAAAAGAAGGAGTATGGGTTAGCAGGTAAAATAGCACAAGCATTCGTTAACTCACCCCTTACTCCTTTACTAGTTTTAGCATCTCTACTGCTTGGTATATTTGCAGTATTGACAACTCCGAGGGATGAAGAGCCACAAATTGTAGTTCCTATGATTGACATAATGATACCTTTCCCGGGACACGAGGCTAAAGAGGTAAATCAATACATAGTAAAACCACTAGAAAAGATAATGTGGGAAATTCACGGCGTTGATTACGTTTACTCATACGCTGGAGATGGATTTGGTATAGTAACAGTTAGATTTTATGTTGGGTCTGACCCTGAAGACGCATTAGTCAGACTTTACAGTAAATTAATGTCAAACATGGATAGAATGCCTAAAGGCACAATGCAGCCTATAGTAAAGCCTAAATCTATTGATGATGTTCCAATACTAGCACTAACTTTTTACAGTGATAAATACTCATCATATCAAATAAGACAAGTTGTAGAACAGGTTGAAGATGAATTAAAACAGCTGGAAAATATATCCGAGACAACAATATTAGGTTCTAAACCTGAGACTATATATGTGTACTTTGACCCTGCAAAGCTTAACGCATATCACATTTTATTACCGCAAGTTGTCCAAGCATTACAACAGGCTAACGTTTCACTACCTTCAGGTGAGTTTGACAGAAATAACTACAGATTTAAGGTAAGAACAGGTGTTTTTTTAAAGAACAAAAGGGATGTTGAAAATATTGTTATAGCGGTTTACAACGGAAAACCTATATATATAAAAGATGTGGCTAAAGTCGTTGTAGGGGAAGGAGAACCTACAAATATCGTCCAATTTGGTTATGGAGTTCAAGGAGAGGAAGACAGAAATAAGATTTATAATGCTGTTACTTTAGCTATAGCAAAGAAAACGGGAAGTAATGCTGTTGTAGTTGCAGACAGTGTTATTGAAAAGTTAGAAAAACTCAAAGGTAAAGTTATACCTGAAGGTATAGATGTAAAAATAACTAGAAACTATGGAGAAACTGCAACTGAAAAATCTAACGAATTAATAGAACACCTTTTAATAGCTACATTCTCAATAGTTTTACTAATTGCCGTAACTTTAGGTTGGAGAGAAAGTTTAATCGTTGCTGTAACTATACCTGTTACCTTAGCTATCGCACTATTCTTAAGTGAGATGTATGGATACTCACTTAACAGGGTTACTCTATTCGCATTAATATTCTCAATAGGTATATTGGTAGATAACTCTATAGTTGTTCTTGAAAATATACATAGATGGTTCTCTATGAGAAAATTACCACCTGATGAAGCGGCAGTTGTAGCAACAGACGAGGTAGGAAACCCTACAATACTCGCAACCTTTGCAGTTATAGTTGCATTGCTACCTATGGCATTCGTTACAGGGCTTATGGGACCTTATATGAGACCTATTCCTATAAACTCATCTGTAGCTATGTTCTTCTCAATGCTCTTAGCGTTTATCCTTACACCATATTTAGCTATAAGATGGATAAAACACGAGCCACATCAAACACCTGTTGATTTAGAAAAAGAAGAGGAAGAAACGGCAGGATTTTTAACAAAGCTATTTGAAAAAATATATATGCCTTTATTTACAAGTAGATTTAAGAGATGGCTCTTTTTAGGAGCTATGGGATTAATCCTAGTTTTATCAGTTTTAATGCTGGCTTACAGATTAGTTTTAGTAAAAATGCTACCTTATGACAATAAAAGTGAGTTATTTATTGTTTTAGATATGCCAGAAGGAACACCACTTGAAAAAACATATCAGGTAGCGAAAAAACTTGCCGATTATGTAAAGAATGTTAACGAAGTTGAAAATTACGTTATCTATACAGGAGTACCTGCACCTTTTGACTTTAACGGATTGGTTAGACATTACTACTTAAGAAAAGCTCCTTACTATGCGATGATAAAAGTTAATCTTATAAATAAACACGATAGGAAAGCCCAGTCCCACGAAATAGCTGAAAGAATTAGGAAAGATATTGAAAAAATAGCTAAACAAAATGGTGCTAAATATGTCGCTGTAGTTGAGCCTCCACCGGGACCACCTGTTTTATCTCCAATAGTTGCTGAAGTTTATGGACCTGACTACAACACCCAATTAAAATTAGCTGAAAAGATAAAACAGCTCTTTGAAAAAACACCGGGAGTTATAGACGTAGGAATATATAGAAACTTACCTCAAAGGGAATACATCCTAAAAATTGATAGGGAAAAGGTTAGAAGATACGGTTTAAATGAGGATATGATAGTTAAAACAATGAGAATAGCTTTAGCTGGCTACGCTGTAGGTTTTGTAAACGAGCCAAACAGTCTCTACCCTGTAAACATAGTTGTAAGATTGGAACAAAAGGATAGAGACAGTATAGAAGATTTACTAGCTATGAAAATTCCTACACCTAAAGGAGCTATTCCGATAGGTTCATTAGTTAAAGTTGAGGAAGGTTCTACAAAACATGATATTTATAGAAAAAATCTTCAAGCTGTTGTTTATGTAGTGGCAAATGTTAACGATAGTTTAGGTTCTCCTGTTTATCCAATATTAGACTTAACAGATGATATAGAAAAGATAAAAACGCCTGATGGAAAGGGAATAGAAGTTTTATTCACCCATCAACCTGAGTTAACAGACAAATATTATGTTAAATGGGATGGAGAATGGCAGGTTACCTATGAAACATTTAGAGATATGGGAATAGCTTTTGCGGTAGCTTTAACGGTTTTATACATTCTTCTAGTTGGTTGGTTTAAATCTTTCAGAATGCCTATAGTTATAATGTCCCCTATACCGTTTACACTCGTTGGAATTGTACCGGGACACTTTTTAATGGGGGCTTTCTTTACTGCAACATCAATGATAGGTTTTATCGCACTGGCAGGTATTATCTTAAGGAACTCTATATTATTAGTTCAGTTTGCAGAGGATAAGCTAAAGGAAGGCTATACTCTTGAAGAAGCTTTACTAGAGGCTGGTATAGTAAGGGCAAGACCAATATTACTAACAGCTGCGGCTATAGTAGTAGGGGCATTTGTTATTATCTTTGACCCTATATTTAACGGTTTAGCTATTGCTCTAATCTTTGGAACAATGGCGTCAACATTAATAACATTAGTTGTTGTTCCAGTTCTCTACTATATGATTGAAGGTAAGAAAGCTAAAAAACTCGGTATGCCTCCAGCAGTACCAATCGACGAAAGACATTAATCCTTCTTTCTTTTCCTTTCTCTTTATTTTTTTTACAATTAAATCTTATTAGTAATAATAACTATTAAGTTTTGCATTTTTAATAGAAATATATTTTCTGCGTAAGTTGGCTTATAACAAGCATTTCCGAGGATATAATAGAAAATATATTTGCATTACTGCCGATACGATGCAATTTACTTGCATTTGCAGATATTCTCTTGTATATTATTAACAGGCTACTTGGAAATAGAAT
>CAZEUK010000112.1:0-4709 GCA_964514535.1 uncultured Aquificales bacterium | reverse complement strand
CACACAGTTATTTAACAAAACTTTAGAATAATAAATTTTCCTTAAATTTTCTATTGATTTTAATATCTTAGGTATAACTTTTTCTTAAACACTTTTTTCATTCTGGATTTTGTATATTAATTATATATGTTGGAAGTTTTAGTAAGGGGATAGATTTTATAATGGATATAGCCTTTTTTACAAACATAGGTCATATTAGAAAGAATAACGAAGACGCAATTTTAATTCAAGACAGTTTAATATTTGAACAATCATTTGATAAAGTTAAGTTTTTAAAATTGGACGATACGGGATATTTTATTTCTGCAGTTGCAGACGGTATGGGTGGTCATGAAAAGGGAGAAGTTGCGGCAAGGATTATTCTTGAAGTTTTAAGGAAGGTTAAGCCGAAAACAGAGGAAGAGTTAAAAGTTGCCTTAAGCAAAGGTAGGGAATTTTTAGAGAAGTATAAGGATAAAAACCCTGAGGCTTACGGATTAGGAACAGCTTTAGCAGGTTTAATAAAAGTTGGTGAGAAGGGGATTGTTTTTAACGTAGGAGATTGTAGAGTTTATAAAAAGGTTGGAACATTTTTAAGGAGACTATCCAAAGACCATACATTAGTTGAGGAGCTTATAGATAAAGGATATTTGGATATATACGAGGCTAAAAATTATCCAAATAGAAATATATTAACTTCCGCTTTAGTTGGTGATGACTACCAGACAGACCTTGAAATATTTACTAAAGTTATAAAAATAAAGACAGATGATATTTTCCTAATATGTTCTGACGGTTTTTGGGAAGTCTTTGAAGAGGAAGAGCTTGAAAATATATTTAGTGATGATGATATTAGAATTATTTCCGATAAAATAATTAAAAGCCTAGAAAACAAAGTTTTGAAGGATAATACATCCTTTGTTATTGTTAAGTTTTAACCTTAATAGAAATAAAAGAGGGTAAATTATGAGTAGTATTACTATTTCGTGGATTAAAAATAAACTTTCTCCTGAGGAACAGTACAAATACAACAAAAAATGGCTGGAAGAAAATTTTTCTGACGTTATTAACGCAATAGAGAGAAGATTAAAAAAATTATCTGAAAAATATCCTGCTTTAATGGATTTAGTTATAGATGATTTACAAACTTTAAAATTTAAAAAAGAACAGTATTTAAATCTATACACAGTTGATATTGCACGAACACCCTATCACGAAAAAATATTGGAAAACTGGGTAAAGGATTTTAACAATGAGGCTTTAAATATAAAGCGAAAGATAGCAGAGTTTGTTTTAGATACTGATAAGAAAAAAGAGGCTTTATTAAATCTTATAAGGGAATTAAAAGAGATAGGTGAGCCGAAAGATGAAGAGCTTAAAAAGGAATTTATTAAACTAAAATCAGACCTGTATAAACTTATAAAGGAACAGAACTTTGTAGAAGCTTTTGAAAGGATTTTAATAACCCTACCTAGATTAAAAACTATTAAGGACAAAGATGATAGAAAAGAAAAAATAAAAAAACATATTCAAGGTGAACCAAAAATAACCTTAAGGGATACATCAGATAAGCTGGAAAGAATTTATAAAGAGAATGAGGCTTTAGACAAATTAAGATTAGAGATTAAATCTTATATAGATATGATTAAAGATTTAGATGAAGACGTTTTAAAAGATTTACAACCTTTAATTAAACAGGTGGAAAACTCAACTGATAAGGGACAACTGGAAAGTTTAGTTGAGAAGTTAAAGCTAGAATACAAAAAATTAAAGAAAAAGATAACCTTAACAAATATCTACAAAGAAGATATAAAAAATATGATAGAGAAAACAACAATTAAAGAGATTATAGAAAAAGGAAAAAGGCTTTTAGAGAAAAAGTATATATCTAACGAGGAATTTTCAGAGTTTTACGAAGAATATATAGTTCTGTCTTCACAGGAAAAAAAGAAGAAGGAAGTAATAGACAAGTTGAAAAAATCTTTTGAGGAATTAGGTTATAAGTTTGAGGAAGACGAAAATACAGATATAAAACTTCTTAAAGGAGATATTACATACTTAGACACACCTTTAGGAAGCGAGTACAAATTAGCAATTAAGCTGGAAGGAAATAAATTAATTACTAGATTTACAAGATTAGTTGCAGATGAGAGGGAACTGGCAAATTTAACGGAATACGACAAAATTAGAGATGTGGAAAAAGCTAAAGAGTGGTGTTCAGATTACAATAGGCTTTTAACTGTTATGGAGAAAAACGGAGTTGAGATGGAACCTAAACTTATAGTTGAACCTAATATTGACAAGATTTACTACGAAATAGCGACGGAAGTTTATGAGTTATTAAGAAGAAAAAAGAAAAAAGAGGACAAACAGATTAGACAACAGAGAAAAATTGAGTAATTGGAGATAAAAAATTATGGTTTGGTTTTTTAACAAAAGAAAGAATAATGAAGATATTGAAAACTTAGATGATAAGACAGTTGTTGAAGGGAAAAAGGAAAGTATTCCTGACAACGATAAAACAAAAATATTAAGGTCTAATTTTTTGTCTGATGACAAAACTGTAGTAAATAAAAGAGATAATCTATCCATAGACACCAACAAAACTGTAGTCAATAAAAAAAATATTGAAGATAAAACTGAGTTAATAAATCCATTAATAGACAGTGATAAAACTGAAATATACAGAAGTGATGATGAGACAGTTGTAGAGACACATATACCTAAACAAAAAAAGATAGAAACGCCTTCACCTATCTTAACAACTTCAGACCAAACTGGAACTTTAACAAAGTTTAGAGATTGGAATGTTATAAAAGAATTTCCTGCAGAAGGTGGAGAAGCTGATATATATCTTGTAAAGAGGGACGACGAATACAGAGTTTTAAAACTTTACAGGCGAGGTATGGAGCCTAAGCCTGAGGTTTTAAAGAAGATAAAAGAGATAACAGAAGAGATACCTAAGTATGTAATAAAGCTTTATGAGTTTGGAAAAGATAAAATAACTGGAAGATGGTATGAGCTTTTAGAGTATGCAAGATATGGAAATTTAAAGCAGTTTTTAAAAGGTAAAAAATTAACTAAACCTTTGTTAAAACTTATTATTTATGAAATAAATGAAGGATTAAAGGCATTACACGATAAAAATATTATTCATAGAGATTTAAAACCTTCAAACTTACTTGTTAGAAGTGTTAAACCTTTTAATATCGTATTCTCAGACTTTGGTATATCTTCAGTTTTAGATGAAGGTCTCTCAAAAAAAATGACCACTGTAAAAGGAACACCTATATACTCTTCCCCTGAAACATTTACAGGTGTTGTCGGTAAAAGTGCAGACTACTGGTCTCTAGGAATGATTATACTTGACCTTCTAGACAGAAATCCGTTGAAAGGCTTGAATATGCAAAATATTATGTATCAGTTAACAGTAAAAAACATCCCAATACCTGACCATATAGACGATGATTTAAAACTTCTACTTAAAGGTCTTCTAACTAGAGACCCTAAAAAGAGATGGGGATACAACGAAGTTAAAAGATGGTTGGCAGGTGATAGGAATATACCTGTTTATTATGAGGAAGAAGTTGACAAAGAGATAGTAAAAAAACCTTATAGATTTGGAGATAATGAGTACACATCCTTAGAAGAGATAGCGGCGGCTTTTTTAAGTAGTCCTGATAATTTTGAGTTGGCAGAAAAACATATAGCTAGAGGTTATTTAATAAAATGGCTGGAACAAAACGGAGATTACGATAAAGCTACAAAACTTGAGAACTTGTTTAGCGAGCTTGAATTACCTGACGAAATGGTTATCAGATTTGCGTACCAGTATGTTGACCAACCTTTCTCTGTCTATGGTATAAAGATTACTCCAACTGAATTAATAAAGATTTTATACAAATATGTAAAAGGAATTAATTTAAGACCTGAGGAGAAAAAATTATTAAAAAATCTTGATAGATTACCTTATCTATACACTTTAGCTGTAAAATCTAACAAAAAACTTTACAATCCAAAACTTCACGACTTTTTAGAAAACTTAAAAAATTTAGTTAATATAAAGAACAAAAACTCAATAAATAGATTTATAGAGCTGTTTAAAAAATCCGTTGACTTCTTGAAAAATAAAGACGCAATAAGACCTACAGACTTTAAAACTGTCTTTGAGCCTTTAGATAGTTTTCCTGAAGAACTACCTAAAGGTGTTATAACCCACTCTCAGATAGACAGTATAAAAAAGTATAAGAAAGAGTATTTTATACCTGACATAATTTTTGAGAAAGAATGGGATACAAAAACTTATAACGAGATATACGACTTTATATCAAAAATACCTGACAATCTTTTAAAAATTTCAGAGATTGATGAGATTATAGATAAGTACATTCTACCTATAGAATTAAGAATAATTGAAAAATTACCTATAAAAGAGTATGAAAATGTTCTTGAATATTTTAGAAAGAACAAAGATAGATTTTTAAGTTATGATAAATGGGAAGAAATAGTTAACAACTACCTTGTGCCTTTAGAGTTTAAAGACAAAGATAACTGGGATATACAGACTTACGAGAGAATTTTAGGATTTTTATCTTCATACAAAGACGAGCTTATACCTTCCTCTGAACTATCTGAAGATGAAGTTAACAGACCAATCACATTAGACAACTATAAAGAGATAAAAGATGCTCAAACCTTAATATTTTCCGCATCAAGAAAGGGAAACCTTG
>CAZEUK010000111.1:0-4715 GCA_964514535.1 uncultured Aquificales bacterium | reverse complement strand
TCTTCTAAAAATTTTCTTTTAAGCTCGTACCTGTTCTTAGACAATTTATTTCCTAAGCTAGTTTTTTCTTTTCATTTTTATATTTAATTGATGCTTTAACAAAGTCAACGAATAATGGATGTGGATTTAAAGGCTTACTTTTAAACTCTGGATGGAATTGGCAGGCTATAAACCATCTATGATTTGGAAGTTCTATAATCTCTGCAAGATTTCTTTCTTCGTAAATGCCTGATACTACTAAACCTTTTTTCTCTAAAATTGGTCTATACTTTGGATTAAACTCGTAGCGGTGTCTATGTCTCTCATAAATCTCAGGTTTTTTATAAATCTCTCTAGCTTTTGTTCCTTCCTTTAAAACACATCTGTATGCCCCAAGTCTCATAGTCCCACCTTTTGCATTAACTCCTTTCTGTTCAGGCATCAAGTCTATAACCGGATAAGGTGTTTCTCTATCAAATTCTGTTGAATGGGCTTCCTTTAACCCTGCCACATTTCTAGCAAACTCTATAACTGCCACCTGCATACCTAAACATATACCAAAGTATGGAATGTTATTCTCCCTAGCAAACTTTGCAGTTAATATTTTTCCCTCTATTCCTCTCTCACCAAATCCACCGGGTACTAATATACCGTCCACATTCTTTAATCTCTCCTCAATGTTTTGTTCAGTTAACTCATCTGAGTTTATCCATTTAAGATTAACCTTTACTTTGTTAACTATTTGGGAGTGGGTAAAGGCTTCAATAATACTTTTATAAGCATCTTTTAACTCTATATACTTACCAACTATGGCTATATCTACCCTTTCCTTTAAAGATGTTAAAGTGTCAACTATATCTTCCCAATCAGTTAAATCTGGTTCTCTATATTCAAGGTTTAAATGATTGGCTATAATCTTATCTAACTTTTCCTCCTTTAAATAGAGTGGCAGTCTGTATATAGTGTCAACATCAGGAGCAGAGAAAACAGAGTTTTCATTAACATTTGTAAAAAGAGCTAACTTTTTCTTTATATTTTTAGGTAAAGGTCTCTCTGCTCTACATATTAAAATATCAGGTTGAATTCCAATAGCCCTTAACTCTCTAACAGAGTGTTGGGAAGGCTTAGTTTTTAATTCACCTGCAACTTTAACATATGGCACATAGGTTAGATGTATAAATAGAGCATTTTCTTTACCTAACTTTAGGGATAACTGTCTAATAGCTTCTAGAAATGGTAAACTTTCCATATCTCCAACAGTTCCGCCTATTTCAACTAAAGCAATATCAACATCATCAGAGATAATATCTTCAATACTTTTTATTATTTCGTTTGTAAAATGGGGTACAAGTTGAACTGTAGCTCCTAAAAACTCCCCCTTCCTTTCTTTTTCCAAAAGCCTAAAGTAAAGTTTACCGGCAGTCATATTATTCTTTTTAGATAAAACTACATTTGTAAATCTTTCATAATGTCCCAAATCTAAATCTGTTTCTCCTCCGTCTTCTGTTACATACACTTCACCGTGTTGATACGGGTTCATCGTTCCCGGGTCAATATTTAGATAGGGGTCAAGCTTTAAAAAGGTTATTTTATAACCCATTTTCTCTAAAATTGTGCCAATACTCGCTGAAGTTACACCTTTTCCTAATGAAGAAAGAACTCCTCCTGTTATAAATATAAATTTAGCCAATTTAACCTCACTGTTTGATTTTATTGTGAAATTAACTGGATAATTATTTTACGGGAAAAGGAAGTATTTACACAAATAATAATAAATTTGAGGATTGTGAAAGTATATAATTTAAACTGACATAATTTTATAACTTAACTCAATTGGGAAATATTTTAGCCAATTATAACAGATTAACTAAATTCAATTTTAGGATTGGTGTTATTTAATAGGTTTTTTAATAAAATCTATACTTAATTGACTAGCATATTCAACTGTGTGATAATAGTAAGGCTTTATACAAAGTTTATGAATGGGAGGATAGATGAAGACTATAGACGCTCGTAAAGTTGAGAATAAAAGGGAATGGTATGTAATTGATGCTACAGGAAAAAATTTAGGTAGATTGGCAACATTAATTGCAAATATTTTAAGAGGAAAACACAAACCTTACTTCCAAAAGGATGTTGACATAGGGGATTTTGTAATAGTTTTAAATGCAGATAAAGTTCAAGTTAACCAAAAAAAATTAATAGGTAAAAAGTATAGATGGCATACAAACAGACCCGGTGGTTTTAATGAAAGGACTTTACAGTGGATGTTAGAAAACAAGCCTGAGGAAGTTATCAGATTGGCAGTTAAAAGAATGCTTCCTAAAAACAGATTACAAAAAAGATTTATGAAGAGATTGAAAGTTTATACAACTTCTGAACATCCACATAAAGCCCAAAATCCTAAAAATTTAGAAGAATTAGCTAAACTATGGAAAAACTTTTAAGTGGTGGAGGTAAAGATGGCAAAATTGATAAAAATAGACCCTAAAGTAGCAAAGTATGGAACTGGCAAAAGAAAAGAAGCTATAGCTAGAGTTTGGATTATACCCGGTGGAGAAGGAAAGTTAATTGTAAAAAGCTCTTCAGGTAAAGAATGGGATGGAAAAACTTATTTTGAAAGGGAAATACTGTTAGAAAAAATAAACAGACCTTTCGTTATAACTGAAACTTTAGGAAAGTTTGACATTTACGCTACAGTTAAAGGAAGTGGTAAACCTGCACAGGCAGAAGCCATTATGTACGGTATAGCTAAAGCATTAGTAGAGTACAATCCTGAGTTTAGACAGGTATTAAAACCAGCAGGACTGTTAACTAGAGATGCAAGAATAAAAGAAAGAAAGAAATACGACCAAATGGGAGCAAGAGCAAAATACAGATGGTCCAAAAGATAAAATCTTTTTTTTCTTTTACAATTTATCTTTTCTCACCCTATTCATTATTAAAGAGGTTTTAAATGAATTCCTTGTTGGAAAGTTTAAAACCTTATCCTATGGAAGAGCTTAACAGGATAAAGGAAGAGCTAAAAAAAAATGGTATAAAAATATACGACTTTGGGACTGGAGACCCGAAAGAACCTACACCTAATTTTATAATTGAAGCACTCAAAAAAGCTATCCCTAAAGTTTCCCAATATCCCTCCGTAAGTGGTAGAAAAGACTTAAGGGAAGCAATATCAAATTGGTTTCAAAAAAGATTTAATGTTAAATTGAACCCTGATAACGAGATAATTCCTTCAAACGGTTCAAAGGAAGCAATATTCCATTTTCCATTAGTTTTTATAAATCCTGAAGAGGATAAAAAAAAAGTTATATTTGGTACACCTGCCTATCCTGTTTATGAGCGGGGAACACTCTTTGCAAACGGTGAGCCTGTACCTGTAAAACTGAAAGAAGAAGACAGATTTTTATTAAGAGTTGATAAATTACCTAAAACCTTACTTGAAGAAACAAAAATCCTTTGGATAAACTATCCACACAATCCCACAGGAGCAACAGCAGACAAACATTATTTTGAGGAAGTTTATCATATATGTAGAGAATACGATATTATACTTTGCTCAGACGAATGTTATACAGAAATATACTTTGACGAAAAGGAAAAACCAATTTCTGCTTTAAATGTAGGTTATAAAAATATTGTTGTGTTCCACTCACTATCAAAGAGAAGCGGTTTAACTGGTTATAGAACAGGTTTTATAGCTGGAGATAAAGATATAATCTCAAAGTATAAAAGATTTAGAGCATCTTTTGGTGTAGCAACTCCAGATTTTATACAACAGGCGGCAAGGGAAGCGTGGTTAGACGAAAGTCATGTTGAAGAAAGGAGAAAAATATTTAAGAAAAAATTAGAAAAATTTATTAAATTTTTAAATGATTTAAAACTAGATTATCTGTATCCTAAAGCAACTTTCTATATCTGGATAAAAACACCTGAAGGTGTATCTCCTAAAGATTATGTTAAAACATTACTAAAAAATGGTATAGTTGTATCAATAGGAGAAAATTTTTGTAGTGGATTGGAAATAAAGAATAATGAGTGTAAATCCCAATATTTTAGAGTAGCCCTAGTTCCCACATTGGAAGAAATAGAAGAAGCATTAAAAATCTGGAAAAAAGCCCACTTAGAAATAATTAAGAAATGAAAGGAGTTTAAGAATGGTTATAGGAACTCCATTAAGCCATAACGCAACAAAAATTTTATTACTTGGAAGTGGAGAATTAGGGAAAGAGTTTGTTATAGAAGCCTTAAGATTAGGTATTGAAGTTATAGCTGTAGATAGATACCAGTTTGCCCCTGCCCAGCAGGTAGCCCAAAGATACTATGTTATAGATATGTTAGATGGCAAGCAGATTAAAGATATAGTTTACAGAGAAAAGCCAGACTTTATAGTACCTGAAATAGAAGCTATAAACACAGAGGTTTTATTGGAGCTAGAGAAAGAAGGTTATACGGTAATACCTTCCGCTAAAGCTGTAAGATATACAATGGATAGGATAGGTATTAGACGATTGGCCGCTGAAGAGTTAGGATTAAAGACTTCCAAATATAGATTTGCCTCAAATATAGATGATTATAAAAAGGCAGTATCTGAAATAGGTTTACCTGTTGTTGTAAAACCTGTAATGAGTTCATCTGGAAAGGGACAGAGTATAGTTAAGAATAAAGATGATATAGAAAAAGCTTGGTATTATGCACAGGAAAATGCGAGAGGTAAAGGTGGAGAAGTTATTATT
>CAZEUK010000110.1:0-4736 GCA_964514535.1 uncultured Aquificales bacterium | reverse complement strand
TTATGCGGAAAATTAACTAGCAAAGAACTAAAAGACAAGATTAAGCAAATTAATAATTGTGTGATGTTGTTAAATCATTTAAGAATTAGTCTTAATTACAAAATAATAGCTATAGAAAAAATGGATAGTCTTCAGAAAAAAGCTTTAGCTCCTCAATTTACAAATCTTTTAAAGAATAATATAAAAGTCTGCTATACAAGTTTAATTAAATCAAACATATGTTCAAATAATTTTAATGATTGTAAAGTGTAAAGTATGAAAATCTTAATCTGTCGTTTTTCTTCACTTGGGGACGTTATACTTGCATCTTCTTTGTTAAATCCACTTTATGAAAAAGGTATAACTGTAGATTTTTTGACCTTTAAGCCATTTGGAGATTTGTATAAAAAAGATTACCGTTTAAATAGAGTTATAGAGATTGACAAGAAAAATTTGAAAAGTTTAAAAGATATAAAAGCTTTGGCAGATGAGTTGAAAAAGAACAATTACGCTTATTTCTTAGATATACACTCCAACTTAAGAACTGTTTTATTATCCAAATTTTTAAGTGTTAAGACTTATAGGTATAAAAAGAATTCAATAAAAAGAAGATTATTTTTATATAAACCTTTTAGAAAATTTCTCAAAGATAGCAAATTTAATGTGGTTAAAGCATATCTAGATGTTTTAAAAAATTTAGATATTGTGGATTTAGATAAATACAGACCTGAGCTTATACTTTCAGACGAAGATTTTAAAGGTTTAGACTTTTTAGATAAAAAAAATATAGTCGTTCTGGGGGCAGGAGCTAGATACAAAAATAAGATGTATCCTTACTTTTCAGATTTGGCAAGAATTTTAATAGATTTTCAATATACAGTGATTTTGTTAGGTTCAGAAGAAGATAAAAAATTAGACAAAAATATTTATCCCTCTGAAGTAATAGATTTAAGGGGAAAATTGTCTTTGAGACAAAGTTTAGCTGTTATTCAGAAAGCAACTGGAACAATTAGTAATGACAGTGCTATAGCCCATATGTCTAGAGCTGTAAAAACACCAGTTTTAATGATATACGGAGCTACACATCCATACTTTGGTTTTTATCCTTTAGAAGATGAGGGGGATTACATTATTAAAAATATTGAGTGTCAACCTTGTGATTTACACGGTAAAAAGAGTTGTAGGTATGAAAAACAGTTATGTTTAGAAATATCTCCAAACGAGATTTTTTATAAATTTACAAATATGTTAAACAGATTAAGCCATAAAACAAAAAAGGTTAATAGTTAAATAGGTTAATGGTTTTTGTGTGGTAAGGTTAAATCTAAGATAAAATATACAATTCGCAGATAAAAAAGATTTAAATTTATAATATTAAAAATTTTGAAAATATTGGAGGATAAAATGTTTACAGGTTCAATTGTAGCCCTTATAACACCTTTTAAAGATGGTGAAATAGATAGAAAATCATTAAAAAGATTAATTGAGTTCCATATTGAGAATGGGACAGATGCGATACTAATTGCAGGAACAACAGGAGAGAGTGCAACTTTAACCTTTTCGGAGCACGAAGATTTAATAAAAATGTCCATAGATATGGCAGAAGGTAGAATTCCGATTATTGCGGGAACAGGGGCTAACGCGACCCACGAGGCGATAGAGCTAACCAAATCTGCAGAAAAGTTTGGTGCAGCAGCATCTTTACAGATAGTTCCTTACTATAACAAACCTACACAGGAAGGGATATATCAACATTTTAAAGCTATAGCTGAAGAAACAAATATTCCGTTAATTCTATACAATATACCTTCTAGAACAGGAGTTGATATGCTACCGGAAACATTTGCCAGATTATATGGAGATTTTCCAAATATTATAGGTATAAAGGAAGCTACAGGGAAAGTATCAAGAGTATCTGATATGATTAACCTTACAAATGAAGATGTTGTAATACTATCAGGAGATGATGCTTTAACATTACCTATGATGGCTGTAGGAGCTAAAGGGGTTATCTCTGTAGCAAATAACATAATACCTAAGGAAATATCCCAAATGTGTAAGTATGCTTTAGAAGGAAAATTTGATGAAGCATTAAAAATCCATAACAAATACTGGAAACTGTTTAAAACTCTATTTATTGAAACTAATCCAATACCGGTAAAAACTGCAAGCTATTTAATGGGATTAATTGATGAGTTAGAGTTAAGACTACCACTTTACTATATGAAACCTGAAAATGAGGAAAAGCTAAAAACAGTTTTGAAAGAGTATGAATTAATAAAATAATTAAAAATTTTGTTTTCTATGGAGAAAAAAAGCTTTCTTAGATTTTTAGGTAAAAGGGAAAAAGATTTTTTATTTTTAGAGGGGGAGGAATTACACCATTCTAAAGTTAGAAGGATAAAATTGGGAGAAATAATAGAAGTTAATACTTTAGACGGAAATATCTATCTAGGAAAGGTTATAGATATAAATAAAAAATATTTAAAAGCTGAATTGATAGAAAAGATAAAAATATATGAGAAAGATACACAGTTAGATTTATACTTAGTCGTTCCAAACAGACTTTCAAAGATTGATGATTTGATAGAGCCTTTATCTGAGCTTGGAGTTGATAGATTAAACCTTGTGATAGGAAAGTTTACAGCTGTTAAGGAAAAAGATATTTTGAAAAAAATGGATAAATGGAGAAAAAAGGCGTTGAATTCAATAAAACAGTGTAAAAGGTTGTATCCGATGGAGATAAACGGCGTATTAAAGCTATCTGATATAGAGGCTAACTCTTCCTTTAATATACTTTTTTATGAAAGGGAGAGAGAAAGGAGCTTAAAGGATTTTATGGGAAAAACTTTTAAATCTATATCAATAGTTATAGGAAATGAGGCAGGATTTGACAAAGAAGAAGTTAACATACTAAAAGAAAAAGGCTTTATAACTTTAAGTTTGGCTAAAAATATCTTAAGAATGGAAACGGCTTTAATTACAGCCGTATCCCAATCTTTACTATTTTTAGATGAATAAAAAAGACTTGCCTTTAAACAGTTTAGATTTTAAATTTAAATATAACTTTTAATCTTTTAATTCTAGATTTAAATTTTTTATACTTCTCTCTTAACCACTTAAGAATAATGCTTTTCCCTAATCTAAATTATAATTCCTTTTAGAGCTAGACCTAAATTTAATAATAACAACAAAGGTAAGGAGTTTAGTTATGGCAAGTAAAGAGATTAAAGGGGTAATATCTCCAGAGGTAATTAATTTTTTAATATCCTTGATGAAGGATATTATCGGAGAGAATGCGATAAAGGTTATTATTGCAAATAGTAAGAAAAATGTATCAAAGGATTTGGAAGGTAGAGAGATTTTATTTAGATTTGCAACAGAATTACAAAAAACTTTAGGAACAAAAGGGGCTTTTGCCACTATGAGACAAGTTGGTAGAGACTTGGCTAAATATCTTATGAAGGAGTACAGCAGGGAAGAATGGGACGAAGTTTTAGCAAATGCATTAAACGACTTTGGATTTGCCAGAAAAATAGAAAAGGATAAAAATAGGGCATACATCTGTAATTGTGTTTTTTATGAGATATTAGAAAATAATAATTTAGGACCAATAGAGCATGCAATATGTTGGGCAGGTTGGGGATTTATTGAAGGATTTATTAAAGAGATGGAAGGAGCAAAATGTATAAAATGGATAGAGAGAGATTATGAAAATGAAATGTGTAGATTTGATTTTATAAAAGATGAGCCAAGTTTATAATAAAATGGCAATTTTTAATCGTTCTACTTATAATTAAATTTTAGATTACAAAAAAGATTGAATAAAAGAGGTAAAAAATGGAAAAAGTGTTCCACCCTTACGATGTTAAACTTACAGGAGATAACGAAATAGTAGCTTTTTTTGACCCAGAAGATGATTTAAAAGAATTACTTAATTCAGGTAGTGAATGTTGGGAGTTGGATGTAAACATTCTCTATGACAATGAGAAAAAAGAACCTGTTCTCCTGATAACAATACATAAAGATAAAAAAAGACTTGAGATAGGATTTCCTTACGGGGACGCTTGGGAAGCTTTGCAGGATAGAGGATTATTAACTATTGCATTGGTTCACCAATTAGATTTTGAGTATGCAGATTTTGAAGACAGTATAACATTAAGTTTGGAACTGGACGATTATTACAAAGGCTTTATAGCCGGTGCTTCTCAAATGTGGGAAGAGATAACAGAGGAAGTTGAAGAATAAATGGAGGTTTCAAAGATTTTATGAAAGGAAAGTATATAGTCTTATCTTTAATCCTTTTAACTTTATTTATCACTCCTTTTAACAAAGCCAAAGCTGAAAATAATAGCAATGTTCCTAAAGATTATGTATTAATAGACAAAATAATAGCCGTTGTAAACGGGCGACCTGTTCTTGAGAGTGAATTAAAACTGTTCCAAGAGTTTTACGGAATAAAAGACAAAAAGAAAGCTTTAGATGAGCTTATAAATCAGATTTTAATATCCCAAGCGGCAGAAAATATGGGATTAAAAGCGTCTCAAGAGGAGATTAACAAATACTTAATGGATTTGGCAAAAAGAAATAATTTAGACAGTATCACAGATTTAAAAAAAGTTTTTGAAGATGAGGGAATAGCTTTTTCAGAGTTTAAAGACCTAGTTAGAAGGCAGATACTTGTAGGAAAGTTTACTCATCAGTATTTAAGGGAAAAATTTTTGGAAGCTACGGAAGAAGGAAAAGTTGAAAAAATA
>CAZEUK010000109.1:3490-4749 GCA_964514535.1 uncultured Aquificales bacterium | reverse complement strand
TAGATTAAATAAGTTCTAGATACTGTTAATTTGTTAGTTTAACAGATAATTCATCTTAATTAATATCAGTTAGGAAATAAAATCTAGTTCATTTAAATTGACTAATCAATATATTGACAATTTGCGAATTTATACTAATTAGTAGATTTAATTATTAGATTATGGATTTCAATTTTCTGATTAAATTTCCTTTATAGAGATTTTGTTTACACTTATCAATAACGATGAAATATAGGATTAAATCTTTTTGTTTTTAACTAACGTCTATTAAAATGTAATGGAATTAAAACAAGAAAGTTTAGCAAAAATATAAAAAAGAAAGCTATTAGATAGTAATAGTTTGCTTTCATAATGCTTAATGTAAATCCTATAACTAATGGAATATGACCTATGACTAACAGCCTTTTATAAATGTTTAACTGCCAAAATTTTTTCCTTTTTATAATCCTGAATAGAAATAAGAAGGCGGGAAGAATAGATAAAGAAAAAATTAAAAATAAATCAATAAAACTGTAATCTAAACTAGCTTTTCCTTTACCTATTATTATAAATGCTAAGCCAAAATATATTAATCCGCCATTTAAAAAAATAAAGTAATATTTACGAAAGGGTATTATATTTTTTTCCATATTTGCTATTTTTTATTAAATAAATCTCCATATCTCCGAATTTTTGAACATTCGCTAATTATCATTTCGTAAGCTTTTAAAAGCTCTTTCCCAGCTTCAGTAAGTCTAGAACCTCCTCCAGCAACACCTCCCCGTTTCTTCTCTAAGATAGGATAACCTAACCTGTCTTCCATATGTTTAATTAATGTCCAAGCCTTTTTGTAAGAGATACCAAGCTTTTTAGACGCTTTGTTAATAGAACCTTCAGTTTCAATAGCCTTTAAAAGTTGCTCCCTTGCAGAACTAAAAACAACTTCTCCATCCCTCTCAATCCAAACCTTAAACTTAACTTCAAAACCCATATCACAAACCCCCAAAATAAAAAGCTTTTATTTTATCCCCTATTAATATATATATACTTCCAGCTATTGCTAAATAAGGTCCAAAGGCAATTTCATACTCCCGTATATCTTTGTTAGAACTAAATTTATATCCAGCTAATGCAACAATTAAAGCCAGCAGAGAGCCTATAGATATTGTAAAAATTGCTCCTAAAGCACCTACAAAACTACCTATAAAGACTAAAAGCTTAATGTCTCCCATACCTAATGCGTCTATATTTTTAACTTTTTTATAAAAGAAAGCAATTGC
>CAZEUK010000109.1:0-3390 GCA_964514535.1 uncultured Aquificales bacterium | reverse complement strand
TACCTTTAAGTAAAAAATAAGATAAAATTGGTATGTTATCGTAAATTTTTATTCTAGTTTCACAGTTAGGGCAGATTGAATAAGGTGGATTAAAAATACTTTTCTTCTCCTCTTTAGGTAATGGTAGCCTATATATCAAAACATTTAAAAAACTACCTATAATACTTCCAAATATAAATGCAAAAATCAAAAATAAAAAGTTTATATCCTGCATTTCCTTACCTTATTTAGTTATTATTCTCATTTAACTCTTTCAAATTTTCTGCTTCTTTCTCAACTTCCTCTTTTAATTTTTTTCCTGTTTTTACTAAAAAATGGATTTGATAAACTGTAAAACCTGCAAATAAGGATAGGATACCAATTATCTTTCCTAATAAACCTGCTATTAAAAATGCAATAATAGGAATTGGAAGTCTAAAAAGCAAGCTTTTTACAAGCTTTGCCTTTGTTATATTTTCTACTTGTAAACTTTTTATCATATGGGAAAAGTATAAATGTGATACGAGAATACCTGCAAAAAAAAGGGGAATATAGATTATAAAAATCTTTATCAGCATACAATTCCTCAAGAAGTTATTTTAATAGATAAAATATATTTTTATATAAAAAAAGTAAATAGGTATTTACCAAACTTTAAAACTTACATTCCTATAATGTGATAACCTGCATCTACATAAATAATCTCCCCAGTTATACCTGAAGCCAAATCTGAACATAAAAATAATGCAGTTTTTCCCACTTCATCTATACTAACTGTTCTTTTAAGTGGAGACCTTTCCTCTGCTATCCTTTGTATATTGGAAAAATTGCTTATACCTGAAGCGGATAATGTTTTGATTGGACCTGCAGATATGGCGTTAACCCTTATACCTTTCAACTCTCCCAAATCTCTAGCTAAGTATTTAACAGATGCTTCCAATCCAGCCTTTGCAACACCCATTAAGTTATACGTAAATATTACTTTTTCTGAACCATAATAAGTTAAGGTTAATAAATTACCACCTTCATTAAAGATTGGTAGAAACTCTCTAGCTATAGCAGTAAAAGAATAAACACTTATATCCATTGCCTGTAAAAAAGACTGTCTATCTACCTTGTAATAATAATCCTTCAAATACTCTTTATTGGCAAAAGCTATTGAATGAACAATAATATCTATACTTCCCCATTTCTCTTTTACAAACTCAACTAGATTTTTTATATCTTCATCTGAACTAACATCACATTTTTCAATAAAGGATACATCTATTTTTGTTGCAATCTTTTCCAATCTCTTTTTTATCTTATCGTTTTGATAGGTTAATCCGATTTCTGCCCCATTCTCATAAAAAGCCTTCGTAATACCGTAAGCTATACTTTTGTCGTTAGCTACTCCCATAATTAAAGCTTTCTTCCCTTTTAGCAATTCCATTAAAAACCTCCATTAAGTTATATAAAAAAATTAAAATTAAATTTATCATAAATTTATCAATTGAAAAATCAATGAATTTTTGAAAGTTTTTTCTAATATATCCAATTTAAACTTAATATACGAATTGTTATAATTAAAACTGTTTATACGAATTGAAGGGGTCTTATTTTGCTAAAGAACCTTTGGATAGACGAGGAAAAGCTTAAAGATATACAATCTAAGTTCCCACAGATAAAGATAGAAAGATTTCCAAATGCCACATTTCTATATATTGATGTAGAAAATTTGAAAAATCTTTTAAAAACCTTGAGAGATGATTTTAATTTTAAAATGTTTATAGATTTTACATGTATTGATTATCCAGATAGTGAGGACAGATTTTTAGGAGTTTATCTATTATTTAACCCAATCGATAAACAGAGGGTAGGAGTTAAATGTTGGGCTAAAGATGGTAAACTTCCAACGATAATAGATTTATGGAAAGGAGCAAGATGGGCTGAAAGGGAAGCTTACGATATGTTCGGTGTTAAATTTGAAGGTCATAAAGATTTAGTAAGGATGTTTTTATGGGAAGGTTATCCTTACCATCCATTGAGAAAGGATTTCCCAAGGGAAGGTTATAAAACAGAGTATCTTCCTTCTTTAAATGAAAGGGACAATCAGAACATCCCTGCACATAATTACGACCCCTACCATACAGAAGTACCAACATTGGAAGATTTGGAAAGGACACAAAAGGCTAGGATTAAGAAAAAAGCCCAAATGGTACTAAACTGGGGACCTTTACATCCGGGAACACACGGAACTATATGGTTCATATTTGATATGGAAGGGGAGGTTATCCAACAGTGTGATATTATCTTAGGACAGTTGCATAGAGGCATAGAAAAGTTAGCAGAGGAATTAACTTATACCCAATTTATACCTTACACAGACAGAATGGATTATATATCTGCATTATGTAGTCAGGTTGCGTATGTAAACACAGTTGAGAAACTTTTGAAAGTTGAGCCACCTTTAAAAGCAAAATGGATTAGGACAATGATGTGTGAATTGCAAAGGATAAACTCACATCTGCTTTGGCTCGGAACATACGCTTTGGATATTGGAGCATTAACTATATTCTTATATACATTTAGGGAAAGAGAAAAATTGATGGATATAATAGAGGGAATAGCAGGTATAAGGTTAAACTCAAGCTATATCAGAATAGGAGGCGTATCTAAAGATTTACCAGAGGGAGCGTTAGACGTTATTAAACATTTTATTAAAGATTTTCCTTCCAAGTTGGAAGAATACGAAACAATATTAACTAAAAACAGGGTTTGGTTAAGAAGAAACGTTAATATTGGAATAATAAAAGAAGAAGATGTTTACCAGTATGGACTTACGGGAGTTGTTGCTAGGGCTTCAGGTGTACCTTACGATATAAGAGCTATCCAACCAACAGACGCTTACGACAGGGTAGATTTTGAGATACCTTTAGGTACAGTTGGGGACTGTTATGACAGATATTTAGTAAGAATTGAAGAAATGAAACAGAGTTTAAATATAATAAAACAGTGTGTAGATGAGCTGGAAAAACTAAAAGACGATAAATATATAGCTTCAGAAAATCCTTATGTATTACCAACATTAGAGGAAGTTTACACATCAATAGAAAGTATGGTGAAAGATTTTAATCTAAGAATTTATGGGGAGCAAGCACCTGAAGAGGAAATATATATGTCAGGGGAAAATCCTAGAGGTGAGTTAGGCTTTTATATAGTAAGTAAAGGGGACGGTAAGCCTTACAGAGTAAAGATAAGGTCGGGGGCATTTTACAATCTTCAAATATTTACAGAGCTTATAAAAGGTAGAACAGTTGCAGATGCAGTTGTTCTATTAGGAAGTTTAGACCCTGTCGTTGGGGAAACTGATAGATAAAAAAGTTTAGAAAGATTTTTACTATATTACGGTGGATAAGAATGAAAAATATT
>CAZEUK010000108.1:0-4792 GCA_964514535.1 uncultured Aquificales bacterium | reverse complement strand
TAACGAAGTATCAATTTAATTGAAATACTTTATTTTTGTCTATTAGGACAAATCAACTAAACTTAATTCCCAAATGGGCGTTATTTATAGAATTGTCTGAATTAGTTATTTAATCTTTATTCAATTAACGCAATTAAAAAGTTAAATTTTAATTAGTTAGTTATTAGTCCTTCATTCCTTACCTACTTCCCTGTCTATCTCTATCTTTGTAAGAACAACATCTAATACAGAGTTAACGAGGTTAATTTGTGCGTCTGCAAGATTTTTTTCAGAATTAACTAAAGCTACAATATCGTTTTTTCCAACTTTATACTCTCCTAAAGTTTGTTTGTAGTTTTCCTCAGCTTGTTTTACTATCTCTCTAGCTAAATTCAATCTCTCTAGATTTTTTTTATAAGTTATGTAAGTTTTAAACAGATTTAGTTTTATCTTTCTTAAAGTTTCCTTTACATCATACCTTACAGAAAGTTGATTATGTTTTGCAGACAAATATCTGTAATATCTGCCTAATCCATCAAATATTAACCAATCAAGCTTTACTCCATATACGCTATAGTAATCCTTTCCAGAAAGGGAACTATAACTTTTATTTCTTTGGAAAAATAATGATATTGACGGTGTATAATCATAAATAGCCTGTTTAGTATTTAATTCTGAAATCTTCTCTTTTATTCTTAAAGCTTTTAATAACGGTCTTTTTATTAACATCTGTTTATATAAACTTTGGAAAGTTCCCATTTTTTTATTACAGAATGCGTAAAACTCTTTTTCGTCAACTTCAGTTTTTGCTTCTAATGGTAATCCTATCAAACTATTTAGCTCCGCAATAGACGTTTCGTAGTCTGATTTACTCTGTATATAGTTATACTTGGCGTTTTCAAACCTTACCTTTGCGTTTAAAATATCTGATTTCTTTACTAAACCTAATTTATACTTTTCTACAGCAACTTTGTAATCTATCTCTGCATACTTTAACTGTTCCTTTCTATACCTTAAAATCTCTTTATAAGCAGTAGCAATAAAGTATGCCTTTTTTACATTGTAAACGGTGTCTAATACTTCCTCTTTATAATTTTCAGATTGATTAAAATACTCATTTTTACTAATTTGGTATTGGATAATATTTTTACCACTGTTAAATATAATCCAGTTGATATTAATTGAGTGATTTCTATTAAAGTAGCTTAAGGGCTCAATATCTGAATATTTACTATAGTTAAAACTGTAAGAGATTATTGGAGTAAAGTTGAAAATATCTGATTTGTATTTAAATTTAGATGCTAATTTTTCCTCCTTTACAAGTTTAAGCTTAGGATAGTTAACCTTTGCCATTTCAATAGCTTCATTTAAAGATAGACCATAGCTTATATAAAAAGAAGAAGAGAGAAGAAAAAATGTTAATATAAAAAATTTTTTTACCATCCTGCCAAATTCTCTAATATGCTCCTCTGTTTGTCTGTAAGAATTTCCATTATCTTAATATACTCTGCAATGTCAAGACCAGAAATTCTAAGTTTTAAACTTGCAATTTTTACAAGAATACCTCTTATTGCACTAATATTTTTTTGTTTTATATAGGTATTTAACTGTTTGTTTGCTAAATTTAATCTAGCTTTCATATCTAACATTTTATTCTCAACATTTCTGTGTATTCTCTCTATTAACTCTATCTGTGTAGGAGTTAATCTTAAAGTATCCTTATTGGTCATTAATAAATCATATACACTATATTTTCTAACTAGGTAGTAATTGTTAACGTCTTGATAGCCTAAAGGTATACTTTTATACACTATTTTTGTCTTTACTATAGGTCTGCAAGGTGGACAGGTAGATTTTATTAAATCTTTCTTTTTATTTTTCTCCTTTTTTAATTCCTCAAGTTCCTTCTTCAAGTCCAACTCGTCAATATCATCATCGGAAATTATTTCCTGTTCTAAATCCTGTTGTTCAAGTTGTTTTTCTAAATTTTCAATATCGTCGGCTTTTGCCAAGTTTGATAAAAGTAAAACTAAAAGAATTAAAGGTAAAGATAGAAATAGCTTTTTCATAATGAACCCCCTCTCACTAAAAATAAAATTATCAAATTTTAATCATTAAACCTTTTTTATATTATTTTGTGAATTTTATGTGAAACTAACTTTTTTCAATCTTTCTTTTTTAAAGTTATTAATTTTCTTAACCTTTTTTGTGGTCTTTTGTTAGATTTTCTTAACTCAAACTTACTTTCGGAAACGAAAATATATTTAGGTATATAATACATTAAAGCCAAAGTTGATGCTAAAACACTAACTCCTATATAC
Organism: uncultured Aquificales bacterium; assembly: GCA_964514535.1. Classification (GTDB taxonomy): domain Bacteria; phylum Aquificota; class Aquificia; order Aquificales; family Hydrogenothermaceae; genus QNZC01. Next base: position 2,492 of record CAZEUK010000108.1, on the reverse strand, counting down.
TCAGGGAGTTTATAGCTAGGTGCTTTTATTATTATTTCCCTCAGAACTGCTATTAATGTCGTTTTTACCATTAAAGATGTATCAATTCTTCTCTCTTTTAGATATATAATTGTAAGTCTGAAAATCTCTATAAGGATAAAAATATATATAAATTTTGCTATAAGTGTGTAAACTTTAGAACCTTTCTTAAATAGGGAGATTGCCATATCAGATATAGCAACAATAGTTATTATAAAAATAAAAATAACAAGAATAAGGACAATAATATCTTCAACAAACTCTAAAAAATCACCTATTTTTTTATGTATTTTTGCCTGTTCAAATAAATCTATCTTTTTTTCTTTTTCTTCCATATTTTTACTATATCAGCGTTATTTATATAAATAAAGTTTAAAACACCCGTTTATTTTTCTCAATTGATGATACTTCGTTATCATTTAGCTCTAAATCAATTTCTTTTTCCAAATTTCTTAAACTCATATCAAAATCTCTTTCTATACTGTCTAAGTCTTCCGTGTAATCAATATCTATAAGAGATAGTTTTATATCTATATTTTTAAGATTTAAAGCTACCTCAACTGTATGTTTATATCCCTTTGGAACGTAAATATTAAATATTCCATAGTAAGGTGGAGTAGTTCCTCTCTTTAGATGTGGATTTAATCTTTTTAAAGTTAGTAAAGGTATTCCTGTAATTTCTGAAATCTCTTTTAAAGAAACCTGTCTGTTAACTTTGATAATCTCAAAATCTACATAATCCTCATTAAATTCATCATTTTTAAGGAAATCCTTTTTTATTACTTCTAAAGCTCCCAAAAACTTTAATGTGTAATTTCTAGCTCCTTTAGGTATTCTATACTTTAATTTCCAAAAATCGTATGTAAATCTGTTTCCAACTCTTCTTTTTACAGCATTTTCCCCTATGTTATAGCCTGATAAAACAAAATACCAGTTTCCAAATGATGCGTGTAAATCTCTTAAATACCTAGCTGCAGCGATAGTTGATTTTTCTATGTCGTACCTTTCATCTATCCATTTATCTACCCTTAAACCGTAATGTCTAGCAGTCCTAGGCATAAATTGCCATAAACCTCCAGCTCCTGAAGGTGATACTGCGGTAATATTAAAACTGCTTTCAATTACAGGTAAAAACACCAACTCGTCAGGTAAATTATACTTTGAAAAAATTCTTTTTATTAAAGGTATATACCTCCTTCCCCTTAATAAGCTTTCTTTTATAAGTTTTTTATTCCCCCTCTCCAATCTCTTTGCATAAAATAAAACTTCCCTTTTTGTCGGTATCTTCCAACTGATTTTTATATCTGTATCGGAAGATGATGATAATTTTTCTATTTCTTTCCAAATATCACTTTCTTCAAGTATTTCGTTTAAAGCAATATCTAGCTTTTGTGAGTTTATATTTTCCAGTTCACTAATATCATCAGCTGTAGCAGATGTTGAAATAATTAATCCTCCTGCTATAATTATCGGGGCAAACAGAAATTTTTTTAATCCCATTCCTTTACCTCCTCCAAAAATTTTTAGCTTAATCCCCATTTTTCTACCTCTACTTAGATTTTTTTAGAAATTTATTGTTTCAAAGGGAAAATTTGAGGAAAATTTGAAATAAAGATTTTCAGGATTTTTTATCTCTCATATCAACACTTAATCTATGGGCGATTAAACCTTCTGCATCAGCTAGAGATTTAACATAATCTTTAACCTTATCAAATCCGTCTTTTTTAACGTAAATAATAGAACTTCTTTTAATAAAGTCGTAAACTCCTAGAGGAGATGAAAATCTAGCAGCTCCACCTGTAGGTAAAACATGATTAGGTCCTAATATATAATCTCCCAATGGTTCTGTAGAGTATTCCCCTAAGAATATTGCACCTGCATTTTTTATTTTTTCCAACAGTTCAAATGGATTTTTAGTGATTATCTCAAGATGTTCAGGGGCTATAAAATTGGCAAGTTTACAGGCCAAATCTAAATTATCTACTACAAATATATGTCCGTATCTATCTAAAGATTTTTTAGCTATATCTTTTCTTTCAAAATTAACTAACAGTTTGTTGTAAATAATATCTTTAACTTCCTTTCCTAATTTTTCAGAAGTCGTTATTAGAATTGATGCCGCCAGTTCATCATGCTCAGCTTGAGATAGTAAATCTACTGCCACCCATTCAGGATTTGCCGTTTCATCTGCTATAACTAATATTTCTGAAGGACCAGCTATACTGTCTATATCTACATATCCGTAAACATTCTTTTTAGCTAAAGCAACAAAAATATTTCCGGGTCCAACTATTTTATCCACCTTTTTAATCGTTTCCGTTCCAAATGCTAAAGCTCCTATTGCCTGAGCCCCTCCTATTCTGTAAACAGTTTTTATTCCACATATATATGCGGCGGCTAATGTGTATTTATTTGGATTAGGTGAGGTCATAACAATCTCTTTAACACCTGCCACTATAGCAGGGACAGCATTC
>CAZEUK010000107.1:0-4847 GCA_964514535.1 uncultured Aquificales bacterium | reverse complement strand
ATCAACACTGTCCACCGGGAATGATAGGATTACAGTTTGCACTACCTATAACATTAGAGTTGGTAAGAAAAGATTACTTTGATATTAAAAGGGCGATAGAAGTTTTATCAACAAAACCTGCGGAAAAGATAGGTTTAAAACCTCCGTCAATTAGTGTAGGTGAAGAGGCAGAGCTGACAATATTTAATCCTTCTGAAGAATGGGAAGTTAATGAAGAAAGTATTAAATCTAAAAGTAAAAATACTCCTCTTTTAAACAGGAAGTTAATAGGTAAAGTAAAATACACATTTTACAAAGGGAAGATAGTTTATGAAGATAAATAATATACCTACTAGCAAAGAGCTAGAAATAGAGTATAAAGGAAAAATCTATAAGGTTGTTGAAGACCCTATTTTTATTTTAAAAAAGGGAATTTATATTCCACAACCTACTAGATATTGGATATTAGATAAAAGATTAAGAAAGGCAATAGGTAGATTAGAGGAGAAGGGATACATAGCTAAATTTTGCGATATGATTACTAACGATGAAAAACTTTTTAATTTTTTTGTGGATTTACACAAAAAGGAAGTTAAAAAAAGAAAAGAGATATTTTATAAATACTTTTCTTCCTTTAAAGATTTCCTTTTGTCTAAAGTTATTTTAAATGAAGATATAGGAATAGGTGGAATTTCAAATTTTAGAAATAAACCATTTAAAGTAAAATGCTTACACCTATGGACTGCTTATCATTTAGCAGATGAAGATTTTAGAAACCCAATTGGAGAGTTTGTTTTAAATAACATAGAGTATTGAAAGTATATTTAAAAATTTATTAAGGTTAATCTAAAATTAAATTTTTCCAATTATTAAATTGCTATCTAAAAATTTAAGTTGCCAATCGTAATAATTTTAAAATCCCAACAAGGCTAAAATTTTTTATCTCTTAATCTATTTTTATATTGATAACGCTAATTCGGAAACTAAATTTAATTAATCTGGTCTTATTGAGTATTGTGTCAGCTTAAATCTATATTTATTCTATTCAGTGTAAAACTAATTTAAAACATCCCACAAATCATAAAAGTTTTGTTGATTAAAATTAATTTATGATTAATTAGATAAAAATTAGCCAAAAATATTTTTTTGATTTTAGGTATATAAAAGCTAGATAAAAATAATATATTATTAATAACCATAACTAAACTATTATTATAGGATTATTAATTATGGAAGTTTCAGATATTAAAAGTGAAGAGTTAAAAAAATCCCTTTTAGAAAAAGTTTCATACTTACCTAAAGAGGATATAGAAGATATAAAAAAAACTGTTGATTATATAATTGAAAAGCATAAAGGACAGTTTAGAAAATCAGGTGAGCCGTATTACACACATCCGATAGAAGTTGCCAAAATTATAGCAGATTTAAAATTAGACAAGGCAAGTATAATATCCGCCTTGCTTCATGATGTTGTGGAAGACACAAACACATCTTTAGAGGAGATAAGGGAAAAGTTTGGAGATGAAGTTGCTTTTATAGTTGATGGACTAACAAAACTGTCAAAACACGAGTTTAACTCTAGGGAAGAAGCAGAGGCGGAAAACTTCAGAAAAATGCTTGTCGCTATGGGTAAAGACTTCAGGGTTATTCTAGTTAAACTTGCGGACAGATTACACAATATGAGAACTTTAGATGCTTTGAGAAAAGAAAAACAAAAAAGGATAGCAAAAGAGACTTTAGAGATTTACGCACCTATTGCCTCTAGGATAGGACTTTGGAGAATAAAAAGTGAGTTGGAAGATTTAGCTTTTAAATATCTCTACCCAGAGGATTATAAAAAGATTGTTGATTATATATCCCATTCAAAAGAAGAACAGGAAAAGTTTTTAAAAGAAATTATAAAAAAAGTTGATAAAGTTTTAAAAGAAAATGGTATAAAGGCGACAATACAGTATAGGGTAAAACATCTTTACAGTATATTTGAGAAATTACATAGAAAAAATCTAACTTTACCACAGGTTTACGATATTTACGGAATAAGAATAATTATAGAAGATGATGATATAGGGAAATGTTATTTAGTGTTGGGATATATTCACCAATTATTTAAACCTATAGATGGAAGACTAAAAGATTATATATCACAGCCGAAAGCTAACAACTATAAAGCTTTACACACAACTGTTATTACAGATAAGGGAAGAATTGTTGAGTTTCAGATAAAGACTAAAAAGATGCACGAAATAGCGGAAAAGGGAATTGCGGCACATTTCATATATAAAGGTGGTAAATACCTATCACAGAAGGATTTAAAAATATTCCGTTGGTTATGGACTGTTTTAGAGAGTATAAGAAACAGTAAGGATACGGAAACTTTAAGAGATTTAAAGAAAAATCTGGGAAGTGAGATTACTCCAGAGGAGATATACGTTTTAACTCCAAAAGGTGATGTTATTACCTTACCTTTAGATGCTACCCCTGTTGATTTTGCCTATAGGATACATACGGAGGTAGGTCATAGAACTGTAGGGGCAAAAGTTAACGGTAGGTTAGTTCCTTTAGATACTAAACTTAAAACAGGTGATGTTGTAGAAGTTTTAACGGCTAAAAAACCTAATCCAAAAAAGGGTTGGCTTCGTTTTGTAAAAACTTCTAAGGCTAGAACTAACATAAGACAGTTTTTAGCTAAACAGGAAAGGGAGATTAACTACAATCTAGGTAAAAAACTTTTAGACAAATTTTTAAAAAAGGTTGATAGACGGTTTAAAGATTTAACAGATGAGGAAAAGGAAAAATTAGTTAAAAGATTTAGTTTTAAAAATTTTGAAGATTTAGTCGCATCTGTTGGAGCTGGTAAGCTGTCAGCGACAAAAGTTATTTCTTCACTTGTTGATGAAGATAAAAAATCTACTACACAATCCTCTAAATCTGAAAAGTGTGATATTAATAACATATGTATAGAAGTTGACGGTCTAACCAATATTATGTCTAAAATATCTAAATGTTGTATGCCTATACCGGGGGAGGATATAGTTGGAGTTGTGTTAAGGGGAAAAGGTATATCTATTCACAGAAAAGATTGTCCAAATATTCAACAGATTTTAAAAGAAGAAATAGAACGGATTTTACCTGCTAAATGGTCTAACCATATATCTAGGGCTTTCCCTGTTAAGTTAAGAATTATAGCTGAGGATAAACCGGGAATATTGGCAAATATTTCTTCAAAAACCGCTGACCTAAAGATAAATATATCTGCGATAAAATCAAAAACTACTACTGCTAAAACTGCTGTTATAGATTTAAAAGTTGATGTTTTGAATACTGACCAATTAAATAAATTAATCTCAAGTTTAAAAGGTATTAAAGGAATTTTAAAAGTAGAAAGAATAAATTTTAATTAAAGATATTAAGATATATTAAAAAAACTGTGTGGAGAGAAATAGAATGGCTAGAAAGAATGAATTATTAAAAGCAATAATTCTTGCGGCAGGCAAAGGAAAAAGATTTAAATCTGATAAGCCTAAAGTTTTACACGAAGTATTAGGAAAGCCTATGCTTTTTTATGTATCCCTTGCTGTTAAATGGACTAATCCTTCAGAGATTATATATATAGTTGGACATAAGAAAGATGAAGTTATTAAGTATATAAATTGTGATGGCTGTAAGTATGTATATCAGGACGAACAGTTAGGGACTGGGGACGCAGTTAGGAGAGCCGAGAAGTATTTTAAAGATTTTGACGGCTTGGTGTTAATAATAAATGGAGATATGCCTTTAGTAGAAGGTGAAACCTTAAAAAATGCAGTTAAATTTGTTGAAGCATTAATCAGATACGAAGGGGCTTCTTTAAACGATTTCAGAGGTTATAAAAACGAAAATGTAGCAGGTGCTGTTATAACTACCCATATGCCAAACCCTTTTGGATACGGAAGGATTATAAAGGATAAAGAGCATAAGATAATAAAGATTGTTGAGGAAAAGGACGCTACAGAAAAGGAAAAAAGTATAAGAGAGGTAAATGTAGGTGTTTATGTTTTCGTAGGTAAATATTTAGCAGAGGCTTTAAAGAAAATATCTAACAACAACAACCAAAAAGAGTTTTACCTAACAGATGTTATAGATGTTCTAAATAAAATGGGTAAAGACGTTTACGCTTTAGAACATCCAGATTATATACAGTTTTTAGGTGTTAATAATAGATGGGAATTGGCTCAGGCGGAAGATATTTTAAGGAAAAAGTATTTAAGCTATTGGGCTGTAAACGGTGGAGCAACTATACATATGCCTGAAACTGTATGGATTGAGTTTGATGTAGATTTATCTAAAGATGTTGAGATATTTCAAAATGTTGTTCTAAAGGGAAATACTAAGATAGGAGAAGGAACAGTTATTGAGCCTAACTGTATAATTAAAAACTCGTCGTTAGGTAAAAATGTAAAAATATTGGCTAACAGTGTTATTGAAGACAGTGTTATTGAAGATAACGCAGTTATAGGACCTTTTGCCAGAATTAGAAATAATTCAGTTATAGGCGAAAGTTCACAGATAGGTAATTTTGTTGAAGTGAAAAACAGTCAGATAGGTAAAAATACATTTGCTAAACATTTAAGTTATCTAGGAGACGCTGAGATAGGAAATAATGTTAATATTGGAGCAGGTAGTATAACTTGTAATTATGACGGTATAAAAAAACATAAAACGGTTATTAAAGATGGCGCATTTATAGGAAGTGATACAATGTTAGTTGCTCCAATAACAGTTGGAGAGAATGCTATGACAGGTTCAGGCTCAGTAATAACAAAAGATGTCCCTGATAACGCTTTAGCTATAGAAAGAAACCAACAAAAAATTATTCCTGATTATGTGAT
>CAZEUK010000106.1:0-4866 GCA_964514535.1 uncultured Aquificales bacterium | reverse complement strand
ACATTACAGGTTTTTTTACTATGTAATCTGCTAAAATTCCACCAATTACAGCCAAAATAATACCAAATATAAATCTAAAAACAGTTAATTTAAAGGAAAACATACCTAACATTAAAACAAATATTACAGGTGAAAGGGCAGGAGCTGATACTAAAAAGGCAATAACTGGAGAGTAAAATCTTGAAAATGAGTTTATAGTTTGGGCTATAGGTATCATAGAGCAGGAACATACAGGAGCTAACGCACCGAATAAAGAAGAAACAATGGGAGATAAAAATTTATTATTTATAAATCTTCTAATAAGACTGAGCTTTAAATATGTTTGAATTAAAGCTCCAATTAAAGAGGCGATAAAAAAGAAAGGTAAAACTTCCTTTGAATATATAAAAAATTTATATACTATTTCTTTTATTAATTCTTCTATAGACATCTTTTTATCCTAAAATTTAGATGGTTTTAGTAAAAATATAAATTCTCCAACTTTTCTTTTTTATAATACTTATCAACAATCTACATCTTTAGACTTTTCCGCTATCTCTACAGCCTTTATTAAAGCCTTAGCTTTGTTAACCGTTTCTTCATATTCTTTTTCAGGTATGCTATCTGCAACTATACCAGCCCCTGCCTGAACATATACCTTATTCTCCTTCATTACAGCAGTTCTTATAGCTATAGCTGTGTCTAAATTGCCGTCAAACGATATATATCCAACAGCCCCTGCGTAAGGACCTCTTTTTTCAGTTTCCAGTTCTTCAATTATCTGCATAGCCCTAACTTTAGGAGCTCCACTCACTGTTCCAACAGGAAACACAGATTTTAAAGCATCTATAGGATGTAAATCTTCCCTTAACTCTCCTGATACATCCGATACTATATGCATAACATGGGAATAATTTTCAACATACATAAATCTATCAACTTTTACACTGCCAGTTTTAGCCACTTTACCAACATCATTCCTTGCCAAATCAACTAACATTAAATGTTCTGCTTTTTCCTTTTCATCTGATAATAAATCTTCCCTTAGTTTTAAATTCTCTTCTTCAGATTTTCCTATAGGTCTAGTTCCTGCTATAGGTTTTGTTAAGACTTTCCTATTTTTTACAGATACCAATATTTCAGGTGAAGAGCCAATAAGTTTTATATCTTTAAAATCTATATAAAACATATAAGGGGACGGATTTATTATTCTCATTGCCCTGTATATATCAATCGGTCTAGCAGTAGTCATTTTACAAAATCTCTGGGATAAAACAACTTGAATAATATCACCTTCTTCTATATATTCCTTTGCCCTGTTAACAGAATTTATAAAATGCTCTTTTTTTACATTAGAATTCCATTTTTTTAAATTTATTGTTAAAACGTCTTTTATTTTTAGCTGTTTTTCTATTTTTAACGGCTTACATAATTTTTTTTCTAAATTTTCAATTCTGTCTATAGTTTTCTTGTAAAGGAGATTAAAACAGTTTTCATCTTCTTTCGCTCTTTCCATTAACTCATCAGTTATTTTAACTGAGGATATTATCTTCACTGTCCTAGATAGATTATCAAAAGCTATAATATCTGTTGCTAGGAAGAAGTATATATCAGGAAGTTGCCAGTTATCAGGTTTGTCTGAGTAAACAGGTTCATACATATAGACAACATTGTAAGATAGATAACCTATCAATCCACCCCAAAATGAAGGCAAACCATCGTAAGAAACACCTTTAAACTTGGTTATAAATTCTTTTAATTCGTCTAAAGGGTCTTTTGTTTCTTTATATTGTATAGAGCCTTTATTGTAAGTTTCTATAATATTCTCTTTGCCCCTTATATATATAGCATCTGAAGAACCTATAAAGGAGTATCTTCCTATATTTTCCCTCTGTTCTACACTTTCGAGTAGAAAATTAAATTTATCTGGGGAATATAACTTCATAAATATTGTTAATGGTGTTTCTGTATCTGCAACAATTTCTTTATAAAGTGGAATTACTAAAAATTTATCTTTCTCAAAATTTTTATAAATAATATCTTTAAAATCATCCAACGATAAACTTAACGAATTATCAACCAATTTCTCACCCATTAAGTAAAACCCCTCTAAAAAAACTGACGATTTTAGATTAATCCAATAGAAAGATTAAAACAAGATTTTTTGATTTTAGAAATTTAAAAGAAAAAAGAAAGATAAAAAAGAGAGATTTTATTTTTTATCTTCAGGTAATTTGAAAATTTCTTCGTAATCTTTTCCTTCGTCTTTAGCTAACTGTTTTGACATCTCTTCTAGATGTAAGAGTAATTCCCATTTTTCCTGTACTTCTTTTTGTATTCTTTCTAATATTTCAGGATATTTCAATACGTGTTTCCATCTAGGTTGTGCCGCAATGTATTCTTCTATTGGTTTAACTCTCTTAGGTTTAATATTAACTTTCCAATATTTACCTTCCACAACCTCATATACAGGCCAGTATAGAGTTTCTACTGCTAATTTAGCCAATCTCATTGTATCCTCAGGTGAAAATCTCCAAGATAGAGTACATGGTTCTAACACATTTATAAATTTAGGTCCTTTAAATGTCATAGCTTTTTTAACTTTTTTAGTTATATCTCTAAATATATGTGGAGAAGCTTGAGCCACGTAAGGAATTCCATGAGCCGCCATAATCATAGTCATATCTTTTCTAGGTTCTTGTTTACCTACTCTAGCCTTTCCAACAGGAGTTGTTTTTGTATATGCTCCAATAGGTGTTGCAGAAGATTTTTGATAACCTGTGTTCTGGTATCCTTCGTTGTTATAACATACATATAAAAAGTTATGTCCCCTCTCTACAGCCGCAGATAATGCTTGAAATCCTATATCGTAAGTTCCACCGTCTCCTCCAAATGCTACAAACTCAATATCTTCATCTTCCTTTAAAACACCCTTTTTCTTTAACACTTTATAAGCTGTTTCTATAGCTCCTATAACTGCTCCTGTAGATTGGAAGTTTACGTGTATCCAAGGTGTATTCCAAGCTGTAACAGGATAAACTCCAGTTGTAACCTCTAAACAACCTGTAGCGGTTGCTACCACAGCAGGTTTATCTATTGCTAATAATACTTCATTAACTATAGGCGGTATTCCACAACCGATACACATTCTGTGTCCCGGTGCTAAAGGCATATCACCGCCAAAAGTATCTTTATGTGAAGCTAATTCTGATAATAAAGCTATAGGTCTTTTTTTTGCCATCTTTACTCCCTCACCTGTAAGTATTCTACAAATCTATCCCTTGTTTCTATGCCTTTTTCAAGGCGTTCTAATCTATCAAATGCTTTTAAGAAATCTTCCTCTTTTACTTCTCTACCACCTAAACCATAAATGAAATTGTGAATAAATGGTCTGTTTTGGGACATCATAACTGCAGTGGATACATCTTTAAATAAAGGACCACCTATTCCGTCAAATGAGTCTGCCCTATCTAATACAGCTACACCTTTAGCATTTGAGAGAGCCTCTGCCAACTCTTTAACAGGGAATGGTCTAAATAGTCTTATTTTAATTGCCCCAACCTTTTTACCTTGGCTTCTTAGTATATCAACAACATCTTTCAGTGTTCCAAAAGATGAACCCATTGATATACCTATGTATTCCGCATCTTCAGTTTTATACTCCTCTATAAAGTCATACTTAACATCTGCTATTTCCGCAAACTCGTTAAATACTTCTCTTACTATGTCGTAAACTTTTAAGAAATCAACATGCTGTTGATATTTACACTCTGTATAGTAATCAGGTTGTGCTGTAGCTCCATAAGTGACAGGCTTTTTTACGTCTAATAAAGGATAAGGTATTCTGTGAATATCAGAAGGTCCAACAAAATTTCTTACGGTTTCATCGTCAAGTATTTCAACGTCTTCTATAGAGTGAGAAACAATATATCCGTCATAGTTAACTATTATTGGGAATAATGCCTTATCAGCTATTTTAGTAGCCATTATTATATTGTGATATGCTTCTTGTGCGTTCTCAGAGAAGAGAGAAATCCAACTTGTATCCCTTGTTAACATACTGTCAGCGTGGTCACAGTGGATAGATAACGGTGCAGATAAAGCCCTGTTAACATCAAGTAAAACTATTGGTAATCTCATTCCTGATGCAACGTAAAGGTTTTCAACCATGTACGCTATACCGGGTCCTGCTGATGCTGTTATAACTCTAGCTCCTGCTGCAGCTGCCCCTATACAAGCTGCCATAGCAGAGTGTTCCCCGTCAACTGCTATCATCTCCGTATCTACTTCCCCATTAGCAACATATTCAGCGAAAAATCCCATTAACTCTGTTTGTGGTGATATTGGATAAACTGCCGCTATATCAAAATTTATCTGTCTCATTGCCTCTGCGGCAGCCTGATTACCTGTTAAAGCTATAACTTTCTTTTGAGCCATATTTTAAACCTCCCATTAATTAGCCTAATTGTTCTTCCAACTCTTTTAATTTAATTTCCATTTCAGGAACCATCTCTAAAGCGTCGTATGGACATTCAACTGCACATATACCACAACCTTTACAGTAATCAAAATCTGTTTCAAATCTCTCTTTAGGTGATACAGGTATACTGTCATCTGGACAGAATATCCAACATATTAAACAGTGGGTACATTTATCGTAATTCAACACAGGTCTTAACATTCTCCAAGAACCTGTTTTATTAACCTTACTTGAACCTGCTTCAGGAACAATAGAACCTACAGGTATTTCATGCCAAGGTTTTAATTCATAACTCATCTATAAAAACCTCCAATTATTAGTCTAATTTTGTTAGTTTAAATTTTATAACACTGTTTGATTTTTTATATATGAGAAAAGCCATTAATCAGCTTTGTAAACTTCGTTAT
>CAZEUK010000105.1:0-4959 GCA_964514535.1 uncultured Aquificales bacterium | reverse complement strand
CCGAGGGTTTTTTCCATTTTCTATCCTCCTTAAAAATTTTTATTTTAAAAAGTATAATTTTCCTCGGGCTATTGCCCTCCATAACAGGATAACCTCCTTTTTATAATTAGATATTCGGTTATTAAAAATTTAAAAACAACTTAATTATTATAAAAAAAAATTTATTACTTTTCACCTAACTTATAAAGTTTTATTAAAACTCTCTTCCACTTTTTCCATTCAATAGCAGGTATGTTTGCTCCGTAAACACCAGACTTTTTAATATCCCTACCTACGCCAGATTTTGCAGTTATGATAACGTTATCTGTTATTTTTAGATGGTCTGCTACTCCAACCTGTCCAGCCATAATAACATTTTTTCCAATCTCACAACTGCCAGCTATACCAACCTGTGATACTAATACTGTATTTTCACCAATTTTACAGTTATGACCTACCATTACAAGATTATCAATTTTTGTTCCTCTTTTTATTATCGTTTCATCTAAAAGGGCTCTATCTATCGTTGTGTTTGCCCCTATTTCAACATCGTCTTCTATAATAACCTTACCTATATGTTTTATTTTTTTTCTCCTTCCATCCTCAACATAATAGCCAAAACCGTCAGCACCTATTACAACACCTGAATGCAGTATTACATTATTACCTATTTCACAGTTATGATAGATGGACACGTTAGAGTATAAAATACAGTTTTTACCTATCCTTACCTTTTTTCCTATATAACTAAATGGATATATAACCGTATTATCTCCAATTACAACGTTATCCTCTATTACCACGTAATCTTTTATAACTACATTCTTTCCTATCTTTACATTCTTTCCGATTTTAGCTGTGTCTGATATACCGCTTCCTATAACATCATCTTTGTATAAAATATCTATCAGCTTGTAAAAAGCTATATCAGGCTCTTTTACTACAATCTGAGTTTTATCAATATCCAATTTTTTATCCGTTAAAACAACTTTAGCCTTACTTTCTTTTAAATCTTCCAAATGTTTTTTGTCTTTCAAGAAAACAATATCTTTCTCTGTAGCCTTTTTTATACTTGCGACACCTTCAATACTGAAATCTTCATAAAAATTAACAATCTCTCCGTTAAATCTGTTTGCTATTTCCGATACTTTTAAAGCCATAACCTACCTACCAATTTTTTTCTTCAGCTTCATCTATTTTCTTTTGATTTCTAAAAACTTGAACATTTTTTTCCTCAATATAATACTGTTTTTTGTAAATATATCTAAAGGTTATTACATAACCTACAAAAGATATTGAATGAAAAATAACTTGTACAGGGCTTAACAATCCTTCATCAAAGACTATACTTAGTATTTCAGACATTACAACGGAGAAAGCTAAAAATAAAAATGTTATACCGTATAGTAAAGTAACTCTTCTATTTAATATGTAATCTTCCTCTGTGTAGAACTCATTTGAGTATCTACGGGATTTATAGGTTTTTTGTTGAGAAACTGTTTCTGATTGAGTATTTGTTTCCTCCAATTTTTCAACTAATTCAGCCATATTAAAAACCTCGCAATGTTAATCTTTCCTTAATAATTATAGTGCATGTTTACAAAACCTTTCGCAAATATTAGTTATCATTTGCAATAAAGATTTATTATTTTTTCAATAATTTTAGAAGTTGATATATCGTAAACGAACTCTATTGTCTTTACTTTTCCACCGTAGCTTTGGACAAAATCAGCTCCTACTATATTCTCAATGTTCCAATCACCACCTTTAACCAGAACATCAGGCTTAATCTCTTTTATTAATCTTTCTGGAGTATCCTCTTCAAAAATAATAACTAAATCAACTGCCCTTAAACCTTCTAAAACTCTTTTTCTGTACTCTTGCGGTATTACAGGTCTATTTTCTCCTTTTATTCTTTTTATTGATGTATCACTGTTTAATCCTACTATTAAAACATCTCCTAATTTTTTAGCTTTTTCTAAATAATCTATATGTCCTGCATGTAGAATATCAAAACAACCATTTGTAAAAACTATCTTTTTACCTTCATTTTTCCATTTTTTTACTAATTCCAAATAATCCATTTTTACAATTCTCCATTATTTAGTTCTTCAGCAAATTTATCAGCCAACCTAGTTATATTTCCAGCTCCTAAAAATAAGATTACATCTCCCTTCTTTATTATTTGTTTTAGGATATTATAAGTTTTTTCCAAATCTCCAGCGTATATAACAGTCTTATCTCTTTCTATTTTTGCTATATCTTCAGCTAATTTTTCTCCTGATACTCCGTTTATACTTTCCTCACCTGCAGAGTAAACTTCTGTAATAAGAATAATATCAGCATCTTTAAAGGATTTTGTAAAATCTTTGTAAAGGGACGCTAATCGGGAGTATCTATGAGGTTGGAAGACAGATATAATCCTCTTATCTCTATACATGTCTTTACCTGCTTTTATTGTTGCCTTTAGTTCTGTTGGGTGGTGGGCGTAATCATCTATAATCACAACATCACCGTTATACTTTAACTCAAATCTCCTTGAAGCATTTTTAAAATTCTCTAATACTTCTTTTATAACACAGAAAGGAACACCTAGCTCTAAAGCTATTGATATGGAAGCTAAGGCGTTGTATATGTTGTGTTTTCCCGGGATAGACAAGTGTATCTCTCCCAAATCGTTTACTTTAAATTTGTATCTACCATCTATTAACTCTATATTGTGGGCCTTAACATTTAAATCATCACTTTCTATTCCAAACTTTATAATTTTTTTCTCTATATACGGAACAATTTCCCTAACAAACCTATCATCCATATTAACTGCAACAGCTCCGTAGAAAGGAACTTTATTAGCAAAATCAATAAATGCTTTTTTTATATTTTCAAAATCTTTATAGAAGGATAAATGCTCTTTATCTATATTGTTTATAGACACTATTGTAGGCGTAAGTTTTAAAAATGAACCATCGCTCTCATCTGCTTCTGCCACTAAAAAATCTCCTCTACCAAGTTTAGCATTACTTCCGTATGCTTCCAGTTTGCCTCCTATAACAACTGTAGGGTCGTATCCTGTTTTACTTAGTATTGAACCTATCATTGATGTAGTTGTAGTTTTTCCATGACTACCTGATATAGCTATTCCGTATTTAAATCTCATTAATTCAGCTAACATTTCACCTCTAGGTATTGTAGGAATTCCCAACTCTTTAGCCTTTACAAGTTCTACATTATCTTCCTTTACCGCAGATGAGTAAACTACAACATCAGCTCCTTTAACATTTTCAGCTTTATGACCTATAAATATTTTAGCTCCCTTACTTTTTAATCTTTTAACTGCGTAATTTTCCCTTAGGTCTGAACCTGTAATATTAAAACCAAGATTTAGTAAAACTTCAGCTATTCCATTCATTCCAGAACCGCCAATCCCTATAAAATGTATACTTCTTACCTTACCTCTAAATAGATACATACACTTACTCCCAAAAGGTTATTGATTTTTATCATATAAAAAATTAATGTATTTGTATTATTATCACAATAACTATGGGAAAATTAATGCTCACTAACTTACCAGTGTTCTTACGAATAGGGTTGTTTTCTGTCATTTTGACAGTGTTAGGGATAATATATCTTTCATTAAAGAATAACGGGAGAGGCTGTTTACTAGCTAATAATAAAGAAAAAAATAAAAAAGAAATAACAAAGGAAAGGAGGGATATTTTAACTTTAAAAGTAGTCCAACCTATTCCTTTAGATGTAAAAAGCCCTTCTCAAATAGTTCCAATAATTAATTGTAATAAAATTCTCCCTGTTTTTTATAAAAATCCTATTGATTTTAAAGGGTTATCAAAAAAAGAGAGAAAAGAAAAATTTATCGCCTATATGCTTCCACAGATATTGATTGTAAATTATGAGATAGAAGAAAACAGGAGAGTTGTTTTAAGAATTAAGAAAAAATTTGAAGAAGGAAAGGAATTAACTGAAAGTGAAGAAAAATTTTTAAATAATCTATTAAAAAAATATAGGGTAAAATCTGTTAATGAACTGTTAAGTAGATTGAACACAAATCCACCAAGTTTAGTTTTGGCTCAGGCTATAGCTGAAACAGGTTGGGGTACTTCAAGGTTTTATTTGGAAGGTAGAAACGCTTTTGGTATTACAGCTATAAGGAAAAAAGGTAATACTATAAAGATGAAAGGTGCTAATATCTATTTAAGGAAGTACAAGTATGTTATAAACTCAATAAGAGATTATTATTACAGTATAAATGTAAGCTGGGCTTTTAAAAAGTTTAGAAAGGTTAGATTAACAACTAAAAATCCTTTAGAGTTAAGTAGACATCTAACTTTATACTCAACGTTGAGAAGAATTTATATAAAGAGAATAAAGAAAATACTAAGAGAAAACAGTTTAGACAAATTTGATAAGTGTAGAATAGACCCTTCATTTATAAGAGAGATGAATTACGAGTGACTTTCTCCTCGCATTTAAATGCGAAGCTTCCTGCTTCATCGTGGGATAATTCCCACTCCACAGGCGTTACTTCCCGCCAGTCCAGCGGTAGGTCTCTTAACAGAGACAATTATAATTTAAAACAAACTTTTAAAAATATCAAGCCCCTTTCATCCCATCTTTTAAAAGATGGGCTTTCTCGCGGCTTATTTGTAAAATTATTCTTTGTTATCTTCAGAAGATACTTTTATTACGGTTTTTACATTTCCCCTTGGATTCCAATCTCCTATTACTTCTAAAAATCTAGGTTTTAAAAGATTGTATAAATCTTCATAAATCTTATTAGTCGCTTCTTCGTGAGATATGTATTTGTTTCTGTACTGGTTTAAATAGAGTTTTAAAGATTTTAGTTCTACAATATACTTATCAGGTATATACTTTATTTTTATAGTTGCAAAATCTGGATAACCAGACCTTGGACATAGACAGGTAAACTCTGGAAAAGATATATCTATATAGTAATTTCTT
>CAZEUK010000104.1:0-4997 GCA_964514535.1 uncultured Aquificales bacterium | reverse complement strand
TTTTAGCTTTGCAGTTTAAAATTACCTTTAAGGTTTAAATTGGAAATTAGGGTTTTGTTATAATCAATTTAAATAACTATTAACAATTAACTACTAGATGAAATAAAGATTTTTTTAACTTAAAATTTTGATAAATAAATCTAAACATAATTTACGAGGTTATAAATAAATGTGTGGTATTTTTGGAGTTTATAACAACAGTAATGCTTCTAAATTAACCTATCTCGGATTACACGCTTTACAACATAGAGGACAGGAAGCTGTAGGTATAGCTGTTTCCAATAGATACGAGATAAACATGAAAAAGGCTGAAGGCTTGGTGATGCAAAGTTTAGACGAAAAAAGTTTAAATGAGCTTAAAGGTGATATAGCAATAGGACATGTGAGATACTCCACATCTGGAAAATCAAATCCACAAAACGTTCAACCTTTTTTATCACATTTTTACAAAGGAAGTTTTGCCGTAGCCCATAATGGAAATATAGTTAATGCTGATTTAATAAGAAAGGAGTTAGAAAAGGACGGAGCTATATTTTACACAACATCAGATACTGAAGCATTCATCCACTTAATAGCAAAAGCTAAAGATATAACAGATTTTGGTATAAACTTACATCCAAACGATAGAGAGTTTTTACCTTTACTATTTTCTGCAATGAAAAAGGTAAAAGGTGCGTATTCATTATTAATATTAAGGGAAAATCAGCTTATAGCTGTTAGAGACCCTTACGGTTTTAGACCTTTAGTTTTAGGAAAAAACAAACAAGGTTCAATATTTTTAGCATCTGAGAGCTGTGCTTTAGATATTGTTGAGGCAGAATATTTAAGGGATTTAAAAGCTGGAGAAGTCTTAGTTATAGATGGCGATGGTTTGAGGTCTTATTATCCATTAGGTTTTGTAGATAAAGCTTACAAATGTATATTTGAATATGTCTATTTTTCAAGACCGGACAGCATTATTTTTCAAGATTATGTTTACAGTATAAGAAAGGAAATGGGAAGACAATTAGCTAGAGAGATGCCGATAGATGCGGATGTTGTTGTACCTGTTTTAGACAGTGGAATGTTATCTGCAAAAGGATACTCTGAGGAGAGCGGAATACCTTTAGAAATTGGTTTAATAAGAAACCATTATATAGGTAGAAGTTTTATACAGCCTATACAGGAAATTAGAGATTTAAGTGTAAAACTTAAATTAAATCCAGTTAGACAGGTTGTAGAAGGTAAAAGAATTATTCTTATAGATGACTCTTTAGTTAGAGGAACAACCGCTAAAAAAATTGTTCGTATGTTAAAGAGAGCGGGAGCAAAGGAAATACATTTCTTAATATCTTCTCCACCTGTAATAAGTCCATGTGTTTACGGTATAGATACTCCAACTAAAGAGGAGCTTATAGCATCTTCAAAATCTGTAGATGAGATAAGAGAGTATATAGGAGTTGATACACTTTATTATCTTTCACTTGAGGGTATGATAAAATCGGCTATGAATAATAAAAACAAAGGTTTCTGTACTGCCTGTTTTACAGGAGATTATCCAGTTTTATAGGAGATTAAGTTGTTAAAGACGGACACAAGAATAAAAAGGCTTCCTGAAGAGGTTATAAATAAAATATCTGCAGGTGAGGTAATAAATAGACCTGCCTCTGTCTTAAAAGAGTTAATAGAAAACTCCATTGATGCAAACGCCAGTGTAATAGAAGTTTTTTTGGAGGAAGGGGGGAAGAGGAGCATTACAGTAATTGACAACGGAGAAGGAATAGAACCTGATGAGCTGACTTTAGCAGTTCAAAGACATACAACAAGTAAAATAAATAGCTTTGAAGATATTTACAGTATATACTCCTATGGATTTAGAGGGGAGGCTTTACATTCCATATCTTCCGTATCAAAGTTTAGTATTATTTCAAGAAAAAAAGATTATCCGTTAGGTAAAGAGTTATATATAGAAGGTGGCAAGATAATCTCCCTTACAGATACAGGTTCACCTATAGGCACAAAAATAAAAGTAAAAGACCTATTTTTTAATGTTCCTGTTAGACATAAATTTTTAAAATCTTCAAATGTAGAGTTTAAACACTCACTTGATATATTTTTAAAATACTCATTAGCTTATCCAAATATAAGTTTTAAACTTTTTAGAGATGGTAAGCTTTATTTAAATTTGGAAAAATCTAGTTTAAAAAATCGTATTTATGATATTTATCCAAAGTTAAAAGACAGATTAGTTGAGATTTTTTACGAGAATGAATTAGGTAAGGTTTACGGCTTTCTAGCCATTGACGAAAGTTATAAAAAGTCTGGCTTTTTATATATAAACAACAGACCTATAAAGAATAAGGAGATATTTAAATTTATAAAAGGTTTAATCGGTGAAAAATTTTTCTGTCTATTCATAGAATTACCACCTTATTACGTTGATTTTAATATACATCCATCTAAAGAAGAAGTTAAATTTAAAAAAGATAAACCTGTTTATGAGTTAATAAGAGAAGGATTAAGGAATATTCAAACATTTAGTTCAGAAAAATCCTATAAACTGGCACAGCCGACAGTTCAGTTTAAAAAAGATGAGGTAAAACCTAGAATAAAATTTTTAGGTCAACTGGAAGATACTTTCTTATTAATATACTTAGACGGAGATTTATACATACTAGACCAACATATAGTAAGTGAAAGGATTAATTTTGAAATTTTATATAGAGAGTATATTAAAAATGGCAACTTTAAATCTAAAAAACTCAAAAGAAAAGTAAGGCTTGATATATCAATTTTAGAATTGGAAAAGTTGAGGTATATAGAAAAAGATTTGGAAAAGTTGGGATTTAAATTTGAGATTAAAGATGAAAAATTATTCTTATTAGAGATACCTTTTTATATCAACACTAAAGAAGCTAAAGATATATTATTAGATATACTTAACGGTGAAGATATAACTTTATCTATAGAGAAAATTATTGGCGAGATAGCCTGTAGTAAATCAGTTAAGGCAGGTGATATTCTATCAAATACAGAAGCCCAAATTATTCTAGAAAACTGGATAAGGACAGATAACCCTAATCTCTGTCCCCACGGAAGACCTATATACTACAAAGTATCTCTAAATGAAGTAAAAAAAGTGTTAGGTAGAAAAAGTTAATCCTCTGTGAAAACTTTTGTTCTATATCTGTATATTTCAACAGGCAAATTTACCCAACAATCAGCAGGTAAGTTTGCCTTTAAACATAGATTAGATAAAAATAAGGTTTTTTCAGGTAAATCTTCCCATACATCAGGTAAAAATGTCCCTTGAAAATTTTTATATTTTAAAATTAATCCATCTTTAAAAGGCTCTATTTTTTCCAATAAATCCCTTGGGTCAGTGTATAAAACAGGTTCAGGATAGGATAAAACGGAAACTTTTATTCTAGTTTCAGGTAGTTCAAACAATGTTAAAGGTGGAAATCTAGGGTCTTGGGTAGCAGCAGCTATAGAGTTCCTTATAACATCTTTATATAAAGGTTGGACAGGTAGAATAGACCCAATACATCCTCTTAACTTTCCACTTAATCTATTTTCTAAAGTAATAAAGGAAGCTCCTTTTTTCTTCCAACTTTCAAAAGGAATTTCTTTTAAATCTATAATCTTCTCTTCTTTCAAATACTCTTCTATAGAAGCCCTAGCTAACTTAACTAATGCCTTTCCTTCCTTTTCTCCTATTTCATCTAGGGAAGTTATTATATTGTTTTTTTCTGTAAACATTTTTATACCCCTTATATTGTTTTATTCTTTATAAAATGCATAACTACCGTATCCAACAACAGCCGATTTATCTCCTGCAGTATCACCTGAAGTTTTATAATCAAGTATTACACTCTTCCAACCAACCTTTTTTGCATAATCTATAATTGCTTTTAACCCAATCATTCCACAGGCTTCACATTTATTTAAATAAGATATGTCCAAATACTTAACTGCCAAATTACAGTATTTATCTATAGATTTAGCCACATCGTCTGGATAGTAATGACTTAAATCTGTGCTTATAATCACAACTGTATTGTTATCTTTAAAGTAATCAATCATATACTCAACAACTCTGTAGTCTATTTCTCCGTAAACAACAGGAATTATAGAAAAATCCTTTAGAACCATCTGTAAAAATGGAACTTGTACTTCCAGAGAATGTTCCTTTAAATGTGGAATAGTATTAACAGTTATAGGTAATGTTTTATTTTGGTCTATAAAATCTTTTATTCTCTCTGTATTTACCTTTACCAATCCTAAAGGTGTTTCCCAGTATTCATAATATCCAAAAGACAATCCTTGAAACGGTACATAGTGGGAAGGTCCTATTAATAAAACATCATAATGTTTAGTTTTATCCAAATTTAAAAGTTGTTTATATCCTACAGCGGCAACTTCTCCCGAGTATATATATCCTGCGTGGGGGCTTACTAAAGCCTCAGGTTTAATATTGTATAAAGGTGCTTTATCTAAGAATGTTTTCAACATATATATTAAACCTTCTTTATCTCCCGGATAAAAAAGATTACTAACAGCTGGCTTTCTAACTGTATTTACCATTTAACCACCTCAAAATTTTAGTCTTTTAATATAAAATATATATATTTTTAAACTAAAATCTATTGTATAAAAAAGAATTAGTTTTATTTTATAATCCAAAATTTTAATATTTAGCGTTAATCTGAAAAATAATTAAAGGGATTTTAATTAATAGTTAAAAAAAAGTTATCTAAAATCTATACCTTAACAATTCCTGAACCTTTCAATTTTATTATTTTAACTAAACTACAATTGGAAAGTTTAACTAAATTGATAATTAGATGAACCCAAGAAGCCCTAAAATTATGTAGCTCTAAATTTATATCTTAATAATTGTTAAATTAAAACTTTATAGTCATAGCTAAATTTAGGAACAGAACATATATATTATTTTGTTGAAGTTTTAGAGAGGCTTAAAGGATAAATGAAAAAATTAATAGTTTTATTAGTAT
>CAZEUK010000103.1:0-5020 GCA_964514535.1 uncultured Aquificales bacterium | reverse complement strand
GCTACCACAAAACCTGATTTGTAAGGATTTATTCTAAGATAAACATTTCTAACGTTTATATCATCACATATTGTTCTACCTACTCTTAAATCGCCATCTATAGATATTTTTACAAACTTTTTATTTTTAATATCAGTAATAGGTATCTCTATTTTTCCAGTATAACCAAACTCTTTCACTTTAATTAACTTAACTACTTTATCGTTAATCTTAACCGCTAAAACACTATCTTCCTTAACTAAAGGAGATATTTCTACATCAAAAACAGCTTTACCTGATATGAACTGTTTGTATATTGGGAAATAAATCTGAAAGTATGGACTGCTACCTTCTATATAGATGTCGTCGTAATACCCTAATGCAGTTAAAGGTATAAAGTCCGTTTTTGCTACAACAGACGAAAAGTCTATTTCACAGTTTAAATTTTTCCCTGTGGCAACCGCTTGAAAACTATTTCCAACTTTCTCTAACCAAATAGGATAGTTGCCCAGTTGTAAAGCTCTTTGTATAGCTTCCCTTTCAGTATTGGAGTTAAATACAACATTACAATCTTGCCCTTCAGCATACACATTTTGGTTAGTGGTACTGAACAGAACTAAAGCTGTTGCTAACATTTTTAAATATGATGATTGTTTCATTTTGGTATAAAACATAATAACCCTCCAAATATCCATATTTTGCTAAAGGAAATTTTGATAAAAGCTTGTCTGTTTTATCTTTTTTATTAATAACAATTACATCCACTTTATTTTTGGGATTTGCATAGTAGTAAGTAAAATCAAACTGATATGGAAAAATTATTCTGTTTACATCTCCATAAAAAGCCACTAAAGGATAAAGAGTTTTGTCATCTAGAATAATGCTACCCTTTACATTTTTTAATACCTGAGCCCCTTTGTACATATCAGCCAACTCTTTATCTTCCTTTGTAAATGGCTTAAAATCTATGTCCCATACAGTTAAACCAAATGCTAAAGCCAAACTTAAAATTGAAATGTTCATCTTCAAATTTATATACTTCTTTTTTGTATCTAATATTGAAATAAGTGGAAGTAGTGAAAATATTAGGAAATAGTAAACAGGAACATTTCCTGAAAAGTAATATAAACCTGTTATAAATAAAAGACCTGCAGAAAAATATATAATTCTGAAAAACTTTCTTCTTGAGAATAAAGGTATTACTATAGATGGTAAAACTAAATACCAGTATCTAACACAGTCTTTTAATGCGGCTTCTAAGGATAATAAAAAGTTATTAAAATACTCGGTTGGATAAAAACCTAAAGTTAAGTATCTATTGTATAAATCAAATGTAAATCTTTCGGTAATAAGGAAGTTTGTGAATACATAGAAGATTATAAAGAATAGTGTTGGTATTAGAAGAATTAGAGCTACATTCCAAATTCTTTTAAACTCAATAATTTTTCCTCTGTAATAATGTTTAATAATATCACTTAAAACAACTATTCCTATAATTCCTAAAGATGAAAATATAGCTCTGTAATCAACTAAAAATATAAGGCCAAGTAAGAAAGACCCTAAGAACAGATAAACGTACAATCTGTGTTTTATAAATAGGAATATGTATATTGAAGATAAAGCTATCATATATACAACTAAAGTTAGGGTAAATATATAGTTTTTGAAAGCTACCAAAAAGAACAACGGATTAAAGATTATTAAAGCTATAATAACAATCTCTTTCCATACGGTAAGGCTCTTTTTAGAAAGAATATATATGAGAACAAATATAAGTATTGTTGAGACTAAAGCAGTTAAAAATGGAATATTCGGAATAAATAGATTTAGTATATAAGGTAAAATAGGTTTAACCAGACCATCACCTAATACTTGTGCATTTTCTTTATAAAGTGTGATTAATACCTTTTCTTTTATAAATAAAACATCCTTATCAGGAAAGAAAACTTTTAAATAACCGTTAACTATAAAGTACATATTAAATAAAACTGTTAAAAATCCTATTATATAAACAGAGTACACCCTAAAATTTAACTTCTTCATGGTATTTTCCAACAAAATTTATTTGATTTTTAATTAAAAAATCTATTTTTAAAATTCTTTCCAAATACCTAAAAATATATGGTTTCCTGAACCTGTATTCCTGCTATACAAATTAACTGAAAAACCTCCAACAAAGCTTAAATCATTCGTATACTTATATCTGAAAATGTTATACATCTGTAAAAATCGCTGTTTAGGATTTATAGTAAACCTACCCTCTGGTTTCCCATTTAAGCCATACCAAAAATCAAATAAAGCTATATACTCAAACTTTTCAGTTGGTTTAATACCAATCATAAGACTATCTTTAAGAAAGTTTATATCGTTTTGGTATCTTCTAAAGCCTATCTGATTATCTATATAAAATTTATTCATATACATACCAGTTAACAAGCTTATTTCAGCCCCAAACTTACCTAGAGATATATAAGGTTTTTCATTTGCATTGTATAAACCGGGAACTATTAAACTACCTTTTACAGAAACAACGTTATTATTTTGGTGGTATATTTTCTTTTGTAAACCTATTTCAAAATCTGAAATACCTGTAGAACTGTCTCCACTTTGTTTTAAATAATCTAATGCAGTTTGAAATGTAAACATTAAATCATTTTTTAAGCCATACTCTAAGTAAAGGTTTAACTCGTGTTTATAAAAACGGGGTGTTTTATATTTATTTCCACTGTTATCGTAGTAGGTATTAGATGTGTAGAAGTAGTACATTACAGATAACATTCCCTTTCCTTCATCTCTGGTCAAAGATGCAGATTGGGAAGGTATAGATAATGTTAAAGTACCTAACATCAATGTTGGAATTAATTTTTTCAACATCTTTCTACCACATTATCAATTTTAATAATATCTAATCTATCCAATTTGATTTCCAAATCCATAAAATTTGTGGGAAATTTTGAATAGAGAAAAAGGAATTATACAGATTTTATTTTTAAATTTGATTAACTTTGAAAGGTCTAATTTAGACTAGCCTAATTTACGCTAATTCAGAAATTAAATTTAGTTAGTCTGTTCTAATAGGCTGAAATAAAAATTTCTATTAAGTTAACCAAAATCAAAAAGTTATAAAATTGTGTCGTTAATGCCAATTTAAACGGTAATCAAATCTGTTAATTTATGGAATTATTAGAATTTGTTTTATATTATAAACATAGCATCTCCGTAAGAAAAAAATCTGTATTTATTTTTTACAGCCTCTTTGTAAGCCCTCATAATAAAATCCCTTCCTGCGAAGGCAGAAACTAATAAAAGCAATGTAGATTTAGGTAAATGAAAATTTGTTATTAAAGCGTCTATAATTTTAAATTGGAAAGGTGGATATATGTATATATCACTGTAGCCCTCTTTTTTTCCTGTTTTTCCATAACTCTCTAATGCCCTAACAACAGTTGTTCCAACGGCTATAACTCTTTTATTTTTTTCTTTAGTTTCCTTTATTAAGTTTAGACTTTCATCAGGTATTGAGTAATATTCCTCATGCATCTTATGTTTTGTTATATCCTCAACTTTGATAGGTTTAAAAGTCCCAAGACCAACATGTAAGGTTATATACGT
Organism: uncultured Aquificales bacterium; assembly: GCA_964514535.1. Classification (GTDB taxonomy): domain Bacteria; phylum Aquificota; class Aquificia; order Aquificales; family Hydrogenothermaceae; genus QNZC01. Next base: position 1,429 of record CAZEUK010000103.1, on the reverse strand, counting down.
TATATTAATACCTTTTTCTTTTAATTGGTTTAGCAGTTCTTCTGTAAAATGTAAACCTGCAGTAGGTGAAGCAACAGCACCTTCCTTTCTAGCAAAAACGGTTTGGTAAAGCTGTCTGTCCTTCTCTTCATCTTCCCTTGATATATAAGGTGGTAATGGTATATGTCCATACTTATTGATTGCTTCTTTAACGTTATCCGCAAACAACTTAACTTTTATCTTTCCATCCTTACTTTTTTCCAACAATTCACAGTAAAAATCATTTCCAAAAATTACCTTCTGTCCTAACTTCAATCTTTTTATATTCTTACCTAAAGCTTCCCAGACATTTTCCCCTAACTCTCTCAGTAAAAATATCTCTATTTTAGAACCTGTTTCCTTCCTTCCTATCAATCTTGCAGGTATAACCTTTGTATCATTTAAGACTAACAAATCGCCTTTTTCCAGATAATCACCTATATTTCTAAATATAGTATGTTTTATACTTTTATCCTTTCTATTTAAAACCATCAACCTACAACTATCTCTAGGTTCAACGGGATATTTAGCTATTAACTCTTTAGGTAAATTGTAGTCATAATCGGAAAGTTTATACATCTATCACCAATTTATTAAGGAAGTATTTAGTAAACAAAATTATAATATTATTTTTATTTAACTACAGTAAGGGCAGAAACTAACAATTATGAAAAAACTTCCGATAGGAATACAAACTTTTAAAGAGATAAGAACAGAAAACTATATTTATATAGATAAAACAAAGGAAGTTTTAGAGTTAATACAAAACTATAAATATGTTTTTTTATCTAGACCAAGGAGATTTGGAAAATCTTTACTCTTAGATACCATTAAAGAAGCTTTTGAAGGAAATAAAAAGCTTTTTGAAGGTTTATATATTTATAACAAATATGATTTTCAAAAGTACCCGGTTATAAAGATAAGTTGGGCAGGAAATTTAAGAAGTTTAGATGGTCTGAAAAGCAGAATTAAATTTTTATTAAAAGAAAATGAGGAAAGATTAAAGATAAAATGTGATTTTAGAGATGAACCATCAAATTATTTTGCGGATTTGATAATAAAGGTTTATAGAAAATATAAAAGAAGAGTGGTTGTTTTGGTGGATGAGTACGATAAGCCGATATTAGACAATATAGATAGAATAGATTTCGCAAGGGAAGTAAGAGAATTTTTAAGGGGATTTTACGGAATAATAAAAGATAGTGATGAGTATATAAAATTTGCTATGCTAACGGGAGTTAGCAGATTTTCCAAAGTATCAATATTTAGTGGAATTAATAATTTGGAAGATATTTCATTGAATGAAGACTTTAATAATATCTGTGGATATTTAGAGGAAAACTTATTAAAAGAATTTGGAGATTATTTTAACAATATAGATGTTAATATGGAAGAAGTTAAAAAATGGTAT
>CAZEUK010000102.1:0-5063 GCA_964514535.1 uncultured Aquificales bacterium | reverse complement strand
AAATTAAAACATAAGAATGCTAGTTTTAAAGAGTTAGCTGATAAGAAAAATAAATTAGCTTAATTCTTCTTTTAAAACTTTATTTATGTCGTTTTCTTTAGTTAGGATTAAAGAAATATTTCTTATTGCTAAATTGTTTTTAAAACCTTCACCACATCTTTTTGTTATAAAAATTTTAACTTCTTCATCTTCCAAAACTTCCCATCTTTGAACTCCAGAGTGTTCTCTACCACCTTCTTTATGGTGATTTAAAGGATTTTCCATTATTCTTTTAGATTTTATATTTTTATTTTCATCTAACTCTACAATTACTAAATATTTAGCTCTTCCCGGATGTCCTGATATTTTTTCTCCGTCCATTGAAGAATAGGCTATCTTCATTTATCAAAGCTCCTTTTGGTTAGTTATAACTAACTATATTATAAAGATAAATTGGAAAAATATAAAGAAAAAAGAAAGAGGATTATAAAATTATTTCCTTAGCTTCTAAAATTTCAGGTATGTTTAAAATCTCCTCTATGATTTTCTCATTAACTCTGTCGTCTAATTGTAGAGCTCCTAAAGCTATATCTCCCTTCTTTATTCTTCCAAGTCTGAAGCCTGCAATGTTAATATTATTTTTAGCTAATATTTCCCCAAGTTTCGCTATAACACCGGGGACATCTTTATTTTTTAACATTAGGATTACACCGTATGGGTCTATATCTATCCAATAGTTATCTATCATCATTATTTTTGGTATTTTTCCGTAAAATGCAGTTCCTCCTACAATATATTCTTTACCGTTCTCTTTAGCGGTTATTTTAATAAATTCTTTAAAGTTTAGACCTTCTTCTCTTATAGTTTCTACTATATTTATTCCTCTCTCTTTAGCTAAAAATGGAGCGTTTATTATATTTACATTTCTGTCTAGTATTGGAGATAAAAATCCCTTTAAAAAGTAGGCTACTATAGGTTTTATATGTTCAGAAACAGTTCCCCTTACTTCAACATTTATCTCTTTAAAGTTTCCTCCTGCATATTGGGATAGGAAATTGCCTAACTTTTCGGCTAATTCTAAATAGGCAGTTATATCTTTAAATCCTTCTGTTATGGTAAACGGTGCGTTAACTGCAGCTTCAACAAATTCTCCTTTTAATGCTTTTAAAACCTGTTCTGCAATTTTTTTTGCTACTTTGTCCTGCGATTCGTAGGTATTAGCCCCTATATGTGGAGATAAACTTATATTTGGAAACTCAAAAATTCTTCTTATTTTATCGTCTGGTGGTTCTTTACTGAAAACATCTAAACCTATACCTGCAAATTTTCCTTTTTTCATATATTCATACATAGCCTCTTCGTCAACTATTCCTCCTCTAGCACAGTTAACGAAGTAAACGCCGTCTTTCATCATCTCAAACTCTTTTGCTCCAATCATTCCTTTCGTTTCTTCTGTTAATGGACAGTGGAGAGTTATAATATCTGACCTTTTTATTAATTCTTCTAAAGTATCAACTAACTCAACTCCTAACCTATCTCCTTTTTCTCTCGGTATGTATGGGTCGTAAGCTATAACAGTTGCCCCAGAGCCTTTACATCTTATAGCCACCTGTGAACCTACATTACCTAAACCTACTATACCGACAGTTTTACCGTCTAACTCTTCTCCCATAAATTTCTTTCTGTTCCAATTTCCCTTCAACATATCTTCATGGGCTAAATGTAGTTTTCTTAATATTGCATACATATGTGCCATTGTTAATTCTGCCGCCGCGACAGTATTAGCCCCCGGTGCATTTACAACTAGAATTCCTTTTCTAGATGCTTCTTCCAAATCAACATTATCTACTCCAACACCGGCTCTACCTACAACTTTTAACCTTTCAGCCCTATCTAATAACTCTTTATTAACTGGAGTTCTACTTCTGGTTATTATTGCATCGTAATCTTTTATAATCTCTAAAAGCTCTTCCCATCTTATCTCAGGTTGATAATCAACCTCTACATTTTCATCACTATTTAAGATTTTTATCCCAATATCAGATATATGGTCTGTAATTAGAACTTTAAACAACTAAATATCCTCCAAATATATGTTTAATTAAAAATTATTGTATATTAAGAATATTAATATTTACAAAGTAAAATTAAAAATGTTTATCTTGATAAATAAATCTTCGTATGTTATCTAATTCAGTTAACATCAGAGAAAAGTTTCAATAAACTTAGATTTTAAATAAATACTTCAGGAGGTTTGTAAGTATGAAAATAGTTTTTCTAGACGCTAAAACTGTTGGAACTGATATAGATTTGTCAATTTTTAAAGATTTTGGGGAGTTTATAGCATATTCTACGACTAAAGAGGAGGAAAAAATTGATAGGGTAAAAGATGCAGATATTATTATCACAAATAAGGTTGTAATAGATAAAAATCTTATAGATAATGCTCCAAAACTTAAACTTATATGTGAAGCGGCTACAGGATATAACAATATAGATGTTGAGTATGCAAAGAAAAAGGGTATAGCTATAACTAATGTGGCCGGTTATTCAACTGAAAGTGTAGTTCAACATACATTTGCATTACTTTTCTATATATTAGAGCATTTGAGATATTACGACGAATACGTTAAATCTGGAGAGTATGCGAAAAGTGATATTTTTACTCATTTAAATAAACCTTTTTGGGAAATAAACGGTAAAACGTGGGGAATTATAGGTTTAGGAACTATAGGTAGAAGGGTTGGAGAAGTTGCAGAGAGTTTTGGGGCAAAGGTTATATATACATCAACTTCAGGTGTAAAAAGGAAAGAAAAGTATCCAGAGTATTCTTTAGACGATTTGTTAAGACAGTCTGATATAGTTTCTATACACGCACCTTTAAATGAAAGAACAAAAAATTTAATAACATACGAAAAACTTAAGTTAATGAAACCTAGTGCAATTTTATTAAATTTAGGTAGAGGTGGAATTGTTAACGAGGAAGATTTGGCAAAGGCTCTAGATGAGGGATTAATCGGTGGAGCAGGTCTGGACGTTTTAGAAAAAGAGCCTATAGATGAGAACAATCCTTTATTGAAAATTAAAAATAAAGAAAAATTATTTATTACTCCACATATTGCTTGGACAAGTGTTGAAGCTAGACAGAGATTGATAAATGAAATCTATGAAAATATAAAAGCATTTCTAAAAGGTGAGATAAGAAACAGAATAGATATTTAAAGGAGTTTAGATATGTATAACATAAATAAAGATTTGGCAAATATATTTAGAAGAATGGGAGCTATTTATGAGTTTTTAGGGGATAAGTTCCGTTCTATTGCTTACTATAAGGCAAGTGAAATATTAGAAGATTTACCTGATGATGTTAGAAATTATATTTTGAATGGTAAGTTGTATTCAATTAGAGGAATAGGACAGGGAATAGCAACAAAGATAGAGGAGTATGTAGAAACCGGTAAAATCCAGAAGTATGAGGAGTTAAAACAGCTTGTACCTGAAGATTTCCTTGAGTTAATGGATTTAAAAGGAATAGGTCCTAAAACTTTAAAGAGATTATACGATGAGTTAGGAATAAAAACTAAAGAGGAATTAGTAAAAGCTCTAAAGGATGGTAGAGTTGAAAAGTTAAAAGGGTTTGGTAAAAGGAAAGTTGAAAGGATTTTAAAAAGTTTAGAGCTATACGAAATATCTAAAAAGAGAATTATCCTCTGGGAAGCTTTACAAATATCAAGATATTTAAAGGATACATTGAAAAACTCACTATCCAAAGAGATTAAAAAGATAGAAGTTGTAGGTAGTATTAGGAGAAGAAAAGAAACTATCGGGGATATAGATATACTTATAGCCTGTGATGAAGAGGATAGATTAAAAATTGCAGATTTCTTTGTATCAATTCCTGAAGTGTCCTTTGTTATAGGAAAGGGAGAGAAAAAGACATCAGTTATTATGAAGTTTGATAACAGAGAAAGACAGGTTGATATTAGATTTTTCAATCTGAATGAGTGGGGTTCAGCTTTACAATACTTCACAGGCTCTAAAGAACATAATGTTCATGTTAGAGAGATTGCGAAGGATAAAGGATTAAAACTTAACGAGTATGGAGTTTTTAAGGTTGACACAGATGAAAGAATTGCAGGAGAGACAGAAGAAGGAGTTTATAAAGCATTAGGTATGGAATGGATACCACCTGAAATGAGAGAAGATAGGGGGGAGGTAGAGTTAGCATTACAGGGAAAAATACCTAAACTTGTGGAGTTAAAAGATATAAGGGGAGATTTACATATCCACTCCACTTGGTCAGACGGAGTTAACTCAATAAAAGATATAGCTTATTTCGTTAAAGAAAAGTATAAGTATGAGTATATAGTTATAACAGACCATTCTAAAACTCAAAGGGTTGCTAATGGTTTAGATGAGGAAAGGTTGTTAAAAGAAATAGAGGAAGTTAAGCTTTTAAATAAAATGATGGGATGGGATTTTATAAAGATTGGGACAGAGGTTGATATTCTTTTAGATGGAAGTTTAGATTTATCAGATGAGGTTTTATCACAGTTAGATTGGGTTGTAGCTTCTGTCCACAGTCATTTTAACAGGGATAATACAGACAGAATTTTAAAGGCTATGGAAAATCCATACGTAAACGCAATAGGTCATATGACAGGAAGGCTTATAGGTATAAGGGAAGGTTTTAAGGTTGATATGAACGAAGTTTTAAAGAAGGCAAAAGAGACAGGAACAGCATTGGAGATAAACTCACAACCTAGAAGAATGGATATTGATGAGCATTGGGTTAGAAGGGCAGTTGAAGAAGGTGTAAAGATGGTAATATCAACAGATAGCCACTCTTTAGGTAATTTTGCATATATGGAGATAGGTGTATCAATAGCTAGAAGGGGTTGGGCTACAAAAAGTGATATTTTGAATACTGGTTCTTGGGAAGATATTAAAAAATTTGTAAACGAAAAAAGAAAAAAATTTGGAGCAATTCTAAAGTGAACTTTGTATTTAAAATAAAAAAAGTTTAATCCCTTTCAAATCCTAGCCTGTTTTGTTTTTACAGACCTTTTTCTTAAATACTTTTC
>CAZEUK010000101.1:0-5110 GCA_964514535.1 uncultured Aquificales bacterium | reverse complement strand
ATTGTTAAACAGTTTTTAGACTGGTTGGAAGATTTAGAATGTGGCTTAGATATTATGGAGCCAATATATAAAATAACAGATAAAGAGTTGGAGTTTTAAACTGGAAGTAAAGCATTATCCTGTCTTATACAGAGAAGTATTACAATTCTTTAAGGAAAATCTAAATAAAGGCATCATCGTAGATGCCACCGTAGGAGGTGGCGGTCATTCTTCTATCCTTTTAGAAAATATTAAAGACATACATATCATAGGGATAGATAAAGACGATTTCGCTTTAAATGTGGCAGAAGATAAACTTAAAAAATTTAAAGGTAGATACAAACTTGTAAAAGGTTCATTTAAAGATATAGATAAAATACTTCAAGATTTAAATATTCGAAAAGTTAACGGTTTTCTGTTTGATTTTGGAGTGTCTATGTTCCAGTTAAAACTTGATAGGGGTTTTTCATTTCAAAGGGAAGAGCCTCTCGATATGAGGATGGATACATCACAAGATTTAACAGCCTATTACGTTGTTAATTACTATCCGTTAGAAAAACTTGAAAAGATTTTAAAGGATTACGGAGAGGAAAGATTTTACAAAAAGATTGCAAAAAAGATTGTTGAAAGTAGAAAGAAAAAAAAGATAGAAACGACTAAAGAGTTGGCAGATTTAGTTTACTATACCTATCCTAAACCTTTAAGATATAAAAGAATACATCCAGCAACAAAAACATTTCAGGCTATAAGAATAGAGGTAAACAGGGAATTGGAAGAGATAGAGGAAGCTATACCTAAAGCTATAGATTTATTGGAAAATGGAGGAATAATACAGACTATCTCGTTCCATTCTCTAGAGGATAGAATTGTAAAAAATATATTTAAAGAGGCTAAAAAGTTAAAGAAATTGGAAATTCTGACGAAAAAGCCTATAATACCTAAAGAAAAGGAAATTTTAGAAAATCCAGCTTCTAGAAGTGCAAAATTAAGAGTAGGTAAGAGGTTAGGTTAGATGTTTTTAAAACTAAAAAATATTTTGGTGGATATAAAGCTAGAATTAGGTATATTCTTCCAATTTCTACCTGCCTTAGTATCCGTTCTAATAATAGGTTTTCTTATAACCTTGTACAGTTATCACTATATGAAGTTAGAGAGTGATATAGCTAAAAAAAATCAGAATATTGTTAGATTACAAAACGAGATAGTAAGCTTACAAGAGGAGAGGGCAGAACTAATTTCTCCTAAAAAGATAGGAGAGAAGGCAAGAAAAGATTTACAGATGGAAAATGTCAATTTGGATAAAGTTAAATTCCTAATTAATGAATGAAAAGAGAGTTTTCTTTGTCTCCATTTTTCTAGTAATTGGTTTCGCTGTAGTAATATTCCGACTAATACAACTCCAGACTACAGATAGAAAAACCTTAGAGGATTTAATAAAAAAACAGTATATAAAAGAAAAGGAGATAATTCTACCTAGAGGAAGTATTTACGACAGTAATGGGGAAATACTAGCCGTAAGTGTTCCTAAAATGACTGTATTTGCTATTCCAAAATACATAAAGAATAAAGAAAAGGTCGCAGAAGAGCTATCAAAGGTATTAAAAATATCTAAAGAAGCTATTTTAAAAAAGCTATCTACACACAAAGGTTATACTGTAATATCAAATAATGTTGACAGTTCGTTAAAGGAAAAAATTGAGAAGATACGACGTAAACTTAGGGAGTGGAATATAGGAATAACAGAAAATCCTAAAAGATTTTATCCTTTTAAAGATTTAGCAGGTTCAACTATAGGTTTTGTAAACAAGTTTACAGGTAAAGGTGCGGGAGGTTTGGAGTATAAATATAACAACATACTCGGTGGTGGTGTAAAGAAAGTAAGATATATTGTTGATGCCACAGGTAAACCGTTGTATGTGATAGACGATAAAAAGGAGTTGCCAAAAAGTAAAGATATAAAACTATCTATAGACAGTAATATTCAGTATATAGCAGAAGAAGTTTTAGATAAGTATGTAAAGTTAAGAAAACCTAAAGGTGCATTAATCCTAATTGTTGATGTTAAGACAGGTGATATTGTAGCTAACGCAACCTATCCAAACTATGACCCTAATAGATATTGGAAGTTTAAAACCAGAAAAAATATAACCTTTCAAAATGCCTATGAGGTAGGTTCTCTTGCAAAGCCTTTTGTTTTAGCAGAGGCAATAGAGAGTAGAAATATAGATTTAGATAAAAAATATTTCTGTGAGTGGGGGAAAATCGTTATAGATGGGGTAAAGATTAAAGACCATACACCGTTTGGAGAATTATCTGTTAAGGATATAATTGTCCACTCATCAAACATAGGGATAATAAAGATAGCTTTAGAGGAAGACCCTCAAGAACTTTACGACACATTTTTTAAACTAGGTTTTGGTCAATCAACTGGGACTTTTCCCGGTGAAGCAAGTGGAAAGTTAAAAAGGGATTATCAACCTGTTAACATAGCTTATCTATCAATAGGACAATCTTGGATAGCAACACCTATACAGGTGGCTATGGCTTATACGGCAATAGCAAACGGTGGGCTACTTTTAAAACCTCGCATACTGAAAGAGGTTATAGACAAAAAGAATGGGAAAATAGAACAAACAAAACCTGTTATTATAAGAAGAGTTTTTAAAAAAGAGACAACCGATATATTAAAGGAAGTGTTAACTGAAGTTGTGGAGAGGGGAACAGCTAAAAGGGGAAAATCTAAATACTACACTATTGCAGGTAAAACAGGAACAGCCCAGAAGTACGACCCAAAACTTAAAAGATTATCAAATGAAAAGTATTACACTTGGTTCGCAGGATTTTTCCCTGTTCAAGACCCAAAATATACGATAGTAATACTGTTTGATGAACCTAAAAAGATAGATGAAAAGGAAAAGATTGGAGGAGGGACTGTATCTGCTCCAGTGTTAAGGGATATTGTTGACAGGATAATGTTTTATAAAAAAATTAAACCAGATAAAATTAAAATTGAAAATAAAAATTTAGGAGAATAGTTTGAAAGTATCAATAGTAATAACAGGTTCTGAGTTTGTGTATGGGATAAAAGAGGAAAAAAATAGTAAATATATAGCTCAAAAATGTTTAGAGAGAGGATTAGACGTTAACGGAATAGGAATAGTTGGAGACAATCTATACAATCTACAGTATTTTATAAAGATGGCTTTAGATAAATCAGATATTGTTATACTGTCTGGAGGATTGGGAGCTACAGAGGACGATTTAACCAGAGAGGCAGTATCTGAAGCTATAGGAGTTCCACTTATATACCATAAAGACTGGCTGGAAAGATTAAAGGAATATTACCGTAAAAAAGGTGATAGTATAGATGACAGAAGAAAAAGTATGGCAAAGATACCCTACGGAGCTGTTATTGTAGAAAATCCAATCGGTAGAGCTGTAGGTTTTATAAAAGTTTTAGACGACGTTAACAAGATTATAGTTGCCTTACCGGGAGTTCCTTCAGAAATGAAGGCGATGTTAGAAATCGTGTTTGAAAAATTAAACCTGAAAGATAAAAAGAGAAGAATAGGTATAGTTAGAACATTCGGTTTAACTGAGTTAGAGATTGATGATGTTTTAAAAGATATAAATGGAGAATATATCCTTAACACATCTCCAAAGGGAGTTGATATATTTCTAGTTGATAATTTGGAAGAGAATTTAAAAATAAAAGAAAAAATCTTAAAAGATAGGTTAGGGAAACATATATACGCCTTTGGTAATGTAGAAATGGAGGAAGTTGTAGGGAAACTTTTAAAGGAAAAGGGATTAACTTTGTCAACTGCTGAGTCTTCAACTGGAGGGTTAATCTCCTCCAGAATTGTAAACGTTCCCGGTTCTTCAGCATATATGAAGGGTGGTATAGTTGCTTACTCTAATGAGATAAAACAAGAGATTTTAGGTGTTAAAGAGGAAACATTAAGAAGATTTGGAGCTGTTAGTGAGGAAACAGCTAAAGAGATGGTATTAGGTGTAAAAAAACTGTTTAATACTGATATTGCTGTAAGTGATACAGGTATAGCTGGACCAACAGGTGCAACACAAACAAAACCTTTAGGATTGCACTATATAGGATTTTACAACAGGGGAGATGTAAAAGTTTACAAGGTTATACAAAAGGGAGAGAGGAACGACGTAAGATTATACATATCACAGTATGGATTAAATCTAATAAGATTGACTTTAATGGAAAATTAACCTATCGTATCCATATGTTTATCGTAATCTTCTAATTGTTCTTTTAACTTTTTTAGCTTTTCCTCTATTGCATTAATTTTATTCTGAATAATTTTTTTATCCTTTGGATTATCTGTATTTTCCTTCTTTATACGAAGTTTATGCAAATCTTCCTCTAGGGCACTAATTTCAGATATTAGCTCTAATCTTACATCAGAAGTTTTTATTTCACCTTTATTTAAATCTGTTTCTGTAATACGAATTTGATAACTAAAAACTGGAATAGAACTTATTAAAAATAATATGAAAAATTTAAGGAAAAATTTAAAAAAATTCATAATTCAAACCCCTTTTGATTTTATTCTAAATGTAGAAAAGATTAACTTATACTAATATTTATAGTAATTTTGCGTATTTTTACAATAGCAATTATAATATTTTAATAAATAATAAAAAATTGAAATAAAACCAAAATAACATTAATTATTTTATTAATATTAACTTTATTTAGAGGTTAAAGTTTGAAAATGAAACTCAAGAGCTTTTTAATTTTCCCTTTATTACTTCTCATTTTTGTTTCTGTAAAAGCAGATGATACTATCTACAAAAAATGTTTTGATTTGTTTAAAGTAAATAAGTTTTCCCAAAGTTATCAATGTTTTGAAAATGTACCTGAGAACTCAACTTATTACCCGCATGTTCTGTATTACAAGACTATAATAAAAATAAAATTAGGAAAAATAAAACCTTCAGATTTTGATGAATTAATTAAATATAGAAACTACGCATTAACACATTACGCATTTTTTGCAGGGATTAGATACTTTAAAAGGAAGGGAGATTATCAAACTGCTTTAAAACTTGCTGATTTAACAGATTACAGAGCACTTTTAGAGGAAGAAGCACCTGTTCT
>CAZEUK010000100.1:0-5140 GCA_964514535.1 uncultured Aquificales bacterium | reverse complement strand
AACACATTCCTAAGAGCTGAGTACACTTACACAAAAGCTGATAGTAAAATATTTACAGAATTAGATCCACCAAATGCAGCTAAAGACACTAGAAACACATACGCTATAGAAGCTGGTTTCTTATTCTAAGTTAGTTATTAAGGGGCTTTTTGCCCCTGTTTATTATATTTAGTTCTTTAGATGGTTCGTAAATATCAGTACATAACAGATTATAAAACCACCCTAAATGTCCTTAAAAATCTTTCAAGGGTTGATTATCTTTTTTTAGACACAGAGGTTTATATCCAAGATATAAAAAATCCTGATTATCAAAATGATAAGGTAAGGCTTATACAGATAGGAAACGGTAGAGAAGTATTTTTGTTTGATATTTTTGAGTTAAGACCTTATTTAGATTATATACTTCCAAGCTTAAAGGAATTATTAGAAAAGAGAGGAATAATAGGGCATTTTTTGAGCTTTGATATAAAGTTTTTAATTGGGAATTTTGGTATATACCCTAAAATAGTTTTTGACACTTTTATAGTTGGAAAGCTCTTATATCCAAACTTACAGAGTTATAGTTTATCTTATCTTTACCATTATCTAACAAATAAAACCCTTGATAAAACAGAGCAAAACTCAGATTGGGGGGCTTTGGAGCTTTCGGAGAAACAGTTAGAATATGCCTATAAAGATATTGTCGTTTTACAGGAAATATTTCCAATTTTACAATCGGAGATTAACTCATTACCTAAACCTAACTTAAAACTTTCTGGAGATTTATCTAAAACTTTTAAAATATACCATCCTGTTTTTTTAACGGAGTTGTATTTAACGCCTTTTTTTGCAGAGTTAGAGCTTAAAGGTATAACAATTGATAGTCTAAGTATCAATGATTTAGAGGGAAGTATAAAAAAAAGATACTCGGAAATATACTATCGTTTCTATAGAAATAAAAGAGTAAGGTTAGATAGACAGGAAGAATTAAAAAATTGGCTACAAAGGGAATTTAGTGTAAAAGTAAAAAGTTCTGTTATATCTGAAAGGGAAATAAATAAAATTTACGATGAGAAAGTAAAAAATGATTTATTGGAATTTTTAACATTAAAAAGGTCTTTGAACAAAATTGAAGAGATTAAAAAGTATTTGAAAGATAGTAAAATCTTTCCTGTGATTAAGCAGGTTGCCTCACAGACCGGAAGAATTTATATTACAGAACCTAATATTCAAAATATACCTAAAAAGCTGAAAGGTATTATAAAAGCTAGAAAAGGAAAAAAACTTATTATTGCAGACTATTCACAGATAGAGTTAAGGATTGCTTCTGAGTATGCTAAAGAGGAGAGAATGATAAATGCTTTTAAGGAAGGAAAGGATTTACACAGATTTACCGCTTCATTGATTTTTAATAAAGACTATAAAGATATTACTGAAGATGAGAGAAAAAAGGCTAAAGCTGTAAATTTTGGGCTTATATACGGAATGAATTATAAGACCTTAAGGGAGTATCTATACGGTTTTGGTGTTAATATAACTGAAGATGAAGCTAAACAGTTTATTGAAAAGTTTTTTAAATCGTATCCTAAATTTAAAGATTGGCAGGATAGAGTAAAAGTTAAACTAAAGAATAAAGGAAGGTTAACAGTTTATTCTCTCTTCGGTAGAAGAATGTTTGTTAAAAAGTTTAATGATGCTATAAATTATCCTATTCAGGGAACAGGTAGTGATATATTTAAACTGGCTTTAGGAATATTTATTAACAGGCTAAATGGAGAAAATTTTGAAATAAAAAACCTTGTTCACGATGAGATAGTAGTTGAAGTTAATGAAGAAAAAGCCGATTATATAGCCAATCTATTAAAGGAAAGTATGGAAAAGGCAGGTAGTATAATATTGAAAAATGTTCCAGTTGAAGTTGATATTAAGATAGCTAAAAGCTGGAGTGAAAAATAATTAATGTTAAGTATTAGATATTTTTTTGATAAGCATAAGGTAGCTTTTAGAAAAGTAATACCACCTAGAGACCCTGATTTTAAAGATTTTAATTTTAAAAATCGTAAGTTAAAACAGTTTTTAAAGAATAAAAATATAAAGCTTTACTCACATCAGGCAGAAGCAATTGAGAATATTTTAAATGGAAAGGATGTTGTTATAACAACTGCAACAGCTTCAGGTAAGTCTTACATATATATCTTTTCCATTCTTGAAAGACTTTACAAAAACCCTAACACAAGGGCTATTATTGTTTTCCCGTTAAAAGCTTTGGCTAGAGACCAGTACGGAAGAATTTTAGATATTATTTGGGATACTGGAATAGATGCCACTGTTGATATATACGACGGAGATACACCTAAAAACAAAAGGAAGGAAATAAGAAATAATCCACCTAATTTTCTAATAACAACCCCAGATATGTTAAATTTGGGGATACTTCCTTATCACAGAAGTTGGGCTAACTTTTTTATAAATCTTGAGTATGTAGTTTTAGATGAAATACACGCATACAGGGGAATTTTAGGTTCACACATCGGAAATGTTATAAGAAGACTAAAAAGAATAACTGAATATTACAGAGATAAAAGACCTTTATTCATAATGAATTCTGCTACTATTCATAACCCACCTAAATTTGCAGGAAAACTTATTGGAGAAGATGAAAAGAATATTATAGAAATATCAAAGTCTGGAGCTTCTTCACCTGAAAGGGAAATAATCATACTTAAAGATGTTTTAACAAGGGAAACGGCAGAGTTTTTAGCTTACACAGTTATTGAGGATATATCAACTATAGTTTTTGTTGACAGTAGAAAGGAGGCTGAGCTTTTAGCTTTAAGGATAAGAAAAACACTTGAGGAGAAGGATAAAGCTTATCTTACAGATAAAGTAAGTTCTTACAGGTCTGGTTATACCCCTGAGGAAAGAAGAGAGATAGAATTTAAACTGAAAACTAAAAATATCCTATGTGTAATATCTACAAGTGCCTTAGAAATGGGAATAGATATTGGAGATATTGAAAACTGTTATCTTGTAGGTTATCCGGGAACGTTAGCCCAGTTATGGCAGAGGTTTGGAAGGGCAGGAAGGAGAGATAAGAAGGCATTTAATATATTAGCCCCTAAAAGAAACGCCTTAGACCAATACTTCGTTAAAAATCCACAGGAAATATTTGAAAGGGAAATGGAAGAACCAATTATAAATCCACAGAACAGGTTTATACTGAAAAAACATCTTCCTGTAATGGCAAAAGAATTACCGATAAAAATATCAGAGTTAACTGATATTGAAAAAGAGGTTGCGAAAGAGCTTATAGTAGAGAATAAATTAGGTTATTCAAATGGATTTTTATACTGTAAAAATTATAAACCTTTTGGTATAAGGTCTGCAGGTGATAGCTTCGGAATTATTGATATTTGGACAGGTAAGTTTATAGGGGATATATCTGAGGATATTCTACCCTATGAAGCCCATTTGGGAGCTATATACATACATAATGGAGAAAAATATTTAGTCAAAAAGATAGATTTTAGTAATAAAACTGTTCTAGTTGAAAAAAGTTCAGTTGATTATATTACAGAACCTATAAGGGAAAGTTATATTGAGATATTGGAAATAGACAGTTCAAAAAAAGTTGGTAGTTTGGAACTTTTTAAAGGTAAAGTTCTAGTAAAGAACACTGTAATCGGATATAACAACAAAGATATTGAAACAGGAAAGATTTTACATTCTGAAATATTTACAGAGGATATGATTTTAACTAGAGAGTTTGAGACTGTATCCTTCTGGTGGACTATGCCTAACAGTTGGGAAGATGAGATAATAGAGAAAAACACTAAACATAATTTAAGATTATTGAAAACTTTCTTAAAAAATATTTCAGATGAAGAATTTGTCTATAAAGATTTGGTAATACAGAGTATAAACAGTTTAAGAAAATCCTTTGATTTTAAAATCTTTGAAACGATTTTACTTGCAGTTAAAAATCTGTTTTCAAAGCTTACAGATAGGGATAAGGATAGATTGGAAGTATATCTAAATAGGATTAGAGAATATAGAGAGGCTTTTATAGGTGGTCTTCACGGAGTTGAGCATGGATTGATAGGTATATATCCGTTATTCGCAATGAATGATAGATGGGATATAGGAGGATTTTCAACACCCTTTTATTATTACTTTGGTAAACCTGCCATTTTTGTTTATGATGGTTATGAAGGTGGTGTAGGTTATGCAGAGGTAGGATTTGAAAAATTAAAAAATATGATGGAAAGTGTGTATAAAAATATATCAAAATGTTCCTGTATAGAAGGCTGTCCATCCTGTATATACTCTCCAAAATGTGGAAACTCAAATGACCATCTAGATAAAACTGCCTCAATCTTACTATCACACAAAATACTGAAAGAATTTTCAAAATAGATTATGAAAAGACTTTTTTACAGTATAAAAACTGTCTATAAGATATTTATTGGTCATAAGTTAAGGTTCATTCTTTCTGTGTTAGGTATTGCATTTGGTACTTTCGCATTAATAGTTATGGTGTCTGTCTCAGATGGTATGAAAGAAAAAAATAAACAGGAAATAGAAAAATTAGGAAAAAATCCAATAGTTGTAAAATCAGGTAAAGTTTTCGTTTTTAGGAGAAAGGCAAAGAGTATAACAACTTCAACAAATCTAAAACTTTATCAGGTAAGAATATTAAAAGAGCAGATACCTGAAATAAGGAGAATTATTCCTGCGTTAACATTAGATTATCCTGTTAGATATAAAGGTAAAACAGTATTTACAACCATAATAGGAACAACTACAGATTATTTGGATTATAAAAAGTTAATTTTAAAGGAAGGAAGATTTTTTACAGAAGAAGAGGAAAAGGTAGGAGCTAAGGTTGTTGTTTTAGGAAATAAAATAGCTAAAAAATTTTTCGGTGATAAAGACCCTATCGGTAAGGAGATACTTATATTTAGAGTTCCCTGTAAAGTTATCGGCGTTTTAGAAGAGATGGGAACTGATATAGCAGGAACAGACCAAGATATTTTAATCTACACTCCAATCAAAACCGCTATGAGAAGATTATCAAATGTTGATTACATAAACACTATTTACATAGAGGTTGATAGGAAGGAGAATATACCGATTGTCAAAACAAAAATTAAACAGCTTT
>CAZEUK010000099.1:0-5155 GCA_964514535.1 uncultured Aquificales bacterium | reverse complement strand
AAGTTTATTAAAAATAATATTTAACCTAAAAACATTTCGTAATCAAATAACTAGTAAATGCTAACCTTATTTAAAACAAGTTAAAATTTTTTAAAGATTTACAAGGGGCAAAAAAATGTTTAACAGAAAAAAAATTAGTATGTTAACAGATTTATATGAGCTTACTATGGCTTACGTTTACTTTAAAACTAATGAGAATGGAAAGGCTGTTTTTAATTTTTATATACGACCTACAGAAAAGAGAAACTTTTTTGTGTTTGCAGGATTATATGAGCTTATAAAGAATATCCTAGAAATGAGATTTTCCGATGAAGATATAGAATATTTAAAAAGCTTAAATAAATTCTCAGATGATTTTTTGGATTATTTAAAAAACTTTAAATTTTCAGGTAATCTTTTTGCTGTTGATGAAGGTAGTGTTGTTTTCCCAAATGAACCTTTAGTCCAGATAGAAGCATCTTTAATAGAAGCACAGATTATAGAAACATTTTTAATAAACAGTTTACAACTTCCAATACTTGTTGCTACGAAATCAGCCAGATGTTATACAGTTGCAAATAACAAAATATTAGTTGATTTCTCTTTAAGAAGAACTCAAGGTTTTGATGCAGGTTTAAAAGTTGCCTACTCGTCTTATATGGCAGGTTTTAATGGAACATCAAATATACTTGCTGGAGAGGTTTATAAAATACCTGTATTTGGAACTATGGCACACTCTTTTATATTAGCATACGGAGATGAAGAAAAGGCTTTTAAAGAGTTTGCAAAACTTTATCCGAACGATACTGTTTTTTTAGTTGATACATTTAATACAGTTGAAGGTATAAAAAGGGCTGTTAAAGTTATAAAGGAGTTAGGTCTAAATAAGCTTAAAGGAATAAGAATAGACAGTGGAGATTTGGTTGAACTTACCAAAATTGGAAGGGAAATATTAGACAGAGAAGGCTTTAAAGACAGTATTATCTTTGTAAGTGGTGGATTAAATGAGTATAAGATTGAAAAATTATTAAAGGAAGGGGCTAAAATTGATGGCTTTGGAGTTGGAACTGAGTTGGGAGTATCGGCAGATTTACCTTATCTGGACTGTGTTTATAAATTGGCAGAGTATAAAAGAAAACCAATAGCAAAATTTAGTAAAAATAAAACAACTTTTCCCTATAAAAAACAGATATATAGAGTTTACAGAGATGGATATATATTCCAAGATACAGTTAGTCATTTCAATGAAAAACTGGAAGGTGAACCTTTAGTAAGACAGTTTATTAAAGATGGTAAATTGGTGAGAGATATACCATCCATATCTAAGATAAGAGATTTCACTTTATCACAAATAAAAACTTTACCACCTAACCTTAAAGATATACATAATTATCATAAATTTTTACCTAAATTTACACCTAAAATAATAAAGACAATAGAAGAATTAAAGAAAAAGTATTTAAACTAAACTTTTCACTTATTTTTCATTAATTAAACTAAAAGTTATTATTATGTAAATTTTGTGGTGAGGTTAAATTACCTCTTTAACCTCTATAAGTTCCTCAAGTTCCTCAATGTCCAACTCTTCTTCATTTTCCTTTTTTATTTTTTCCAATATATTTTTTGAAACGTATATCGGAGAATTACATCTTAAGGCTATATTAATAGCATCACTTGGTCTTGCGTCAATATTAAACATTTCACCATTCAGTTCTATTTCCATATTTGCATAAAAAATCCCATCTTTCATATCAGAAATAACTATCTTATTTACAACAACATTTAAAGTATCAAGGATATTTCTTACAAGGTCATAGGTTAAAGGTCTAGGTTTTTTTACTTTTTCTAACTCTAGGGCTATAGAATTTCCTTCAAAATTACCAATTCTTAAAGGAAGTATATCCTTTGTATCTTTACCTTTTAAAACTAAAATTGGCATTTGGGTAAAAGGGTCTACTGTAATCCCTTTTACATACATTTCAACCATTTTTCACAGCCTCCTATTATTTTATTAATACTCCCTCTAAAGAGTATCTGTTTGCCTTCGTAATTCTAGTTAACACAAGTTTACCTAATAAGGTATTCCTTCCTTCAAAATAAACAAGTTTATTCGTTCTTGTCCTTCCAACTAACTTTCCGTCCTTTTCTTCCTCAACTAAAACTTCAACTTCTTTATTTTCATAAGCTAAATTTTTCTTAAATGATATTTCCTTTTGAAGTTGTATTAAATCATTTAATCTTTTACTTATCTCTTTAGGGTCTTCCGTTTGTTTCATCTCTGCGGCAGGAGTACCCGGTCTAGGTGAGTATTTGAATGAGAATACTTGGTCATACTCTACTTCTTTTAGGACTTTTATAGTTTCTAAGTAATCCTCATACGTTTCACCGGGAAAACCTACAATTATATCTGTTGATAACGCTATGTTAGGTATATACTTCTTTAATAGCTCTATCTTTTCTAAATACTCTTTCTGGGTATATCCTCTGTCCATTGCTTTTAAAATTCTGTCTGAACCTGCCTGTATAGGTAGATGTAGATACTCGCAAACCTGTGGAATATCAGCCATAGCCTTTATTATATCTTCGTCCAAATCTCTTGGATGCCCTGTTGTAAATCTTATTCTCTCAACACCTTCCACATTTGCAACTGCATACAACAACTCCCAAAACTTAACATCTCCCAAATCTTTACCGTAAGCGGTAACATTTTGACCTAACAGATGTATTTCCTTAACTCCATCATCAACTAACTCTTTAACCTCCCTTAAAATATCTCCTAGTCTTCTACTTCTTTCCTTACCTCTCGTATATGGCACTATACAGTAGGTACATTTTTTATCACAACCTCTTATAACTGTAAGGTATGCAGTATATTTATTCTCTCTAACAGTTGGATATTTATCTAGCTCCGTCTCCCTTTCATCTATTTCTTCTAAAATCTCAACAGCCTTATTTCCTTTCAATGCTTCATCTAAAAGTTGAGGTAAATGGTGTATATTAGTTGTTCCGAAAACCATATCTAAATATGGTGCTTTCTGTAATAACTCGTATCCAGCCCTTTGGGCTAAACAACCACAAACACCTATAACAGCATTTGGATTTTTCTTTTTTACCTTTTTAAACTCACCTAGTGCAGATAAAACTTTTTGGTCTGGTTTTTCCCTTACTGAACAGGTATTAACAAGTATTACGTCTGCTTCTTCCCAATTTGTAGTTGGTTCATAACCGAGATGTTTCAGTATCCCGGCCATCTTTTGACTGTCATTAACATTCATCTGACAACCGAATGTTTTTATATAAAATTTCTTCATTTAGATAACCTCACTTTATTTATTCCTTTCAAAATTTCTTAAGATATATGAAATTTGAAAAATTTTCTGTGATGTTTGTTATTACTTTAAATTTATTCAGATAACTTATCAATAACTTCCGATAGAGAGTTTACAATTAAATCAGGTTTAAAATCTTCTGTAATATCTTCTATTTTATACTTACCTGTAGTTATAAATATACTGAAAATACCCATATCTTTAAATGGTTTTAAATCTGTAAATAAATCATCACTTATTATTCCTAATTTATCTTTAGGAATGTCTTTAAAATATTCAAATAGTTTCTTGTTATACTCATTACTATTTTTTCCAAAATGGATATAATCTTTTTTAGTTGCATAACTAAACATA
This sequence comes from uncultured Aquificales bacterium, assembly GCA_964514535.1. Taxonomy (GTDB): domain Bacteria; phylum Aquificota; class Aquificia; order Aquificales; family Hydrogenothermaceae; genus QNZC01. The sequence continues at coordinate 1,493 of CAZEUK010000099.1, read as the reverse complement.
CTAGCTACAGAACCTACACCGGGAAAGAGTAAACCGTCGTCATCTTTGGTAATAAGATTTTTATTTAAAGCTAATATTTCTGCATCATTTTCCTTTATTGATGTGGTAGCAATTTTCATTTTTTCAAAATTAAAATCTTTATCCTGTCCAATAATGACTGCGTTAACTTTTGTTGAATTTTTAACGTTAAAACCTTCTGATACAAAAAAACTTTTTAACTCTTCCGAACCTATTACAAATAAATCTTTTAAACCTTTTTTCCTTAAATAATCTGGAATAACTAATAAGGGAGTTATTAATTCGGCTTTATTTATCTCAATACCGTTTTGATTTAATCTTTTTAGTAAATTATCTGGAGTGTAAAGGGAGTTGTTAGTTGCAATTTTAAACTTAATATTTTTTTCCCTTAAAAACCTTATAAAATCCTTACTATCTGGAAAAGGTGTTAAAGCTTTATCTTTAGTCAAAACACCATCTAAGTCTATTATTAAACCTTTTATATCCATTTCTAACCAAGTTATCTTTATCATTTTTTTCCTTTAATTATATCCAAATTTTTAAAACATATATATCTAAAAAGATTTTTGGTTAAAATAACTAAGGTTAAAAGTTTGAATATAGGGAGATAAACTTTAATGTTTGATAAGATAGGTAAATCTAAATTTTCTAAATTTGTTTTGGTAATAACAACTTTCGCCTTTGTTGGAACTGGATTAGTTGCAATAATCTTATATAAAGTGCTTTACGGTGTTTCTGGTGCTATAGAAATTAACGGAGAAAGTATTACATTTGCAGAAATTAACTTTAGGGCTAATCAGTTAAGGGCAAAACTTGAAGCTCAAGGTACAGACACAACCACATCTAAAAGATTAGAAAAAGATATTTTAAAAATGGCAGTAATACAGGCTATAAATGATGAGTTGTTATATCAAGAAGCAGAAAGGGAGGGTATAACTGCGACTAAAAAAGAAGTGGAAAAGTATATATTGGATATGGATATTTTTAAGGAAAATGGTAAATTTTCTCAAGAAAGATATATACAGTTTTTACAGAGCTATGGAATATCCTCACAAGTCTTTGAAGAGTTAATCAAAAAGAAAATTTCTATATCTCATCTTTTTAGCTATATAGATTTGGGAATGTATATAACAGATGAAGAGGTTAAAGCTTTATCATTTATCAGAACTGTTTTACTTACAGGTAAGGCTTTAGTTATCAATGTAGGAAATAATATTAATATATCAGAAGAAGAATTGAGAGATTACTACGAAAAAAATAAAGATAAATATAAAGTTAAAGAAGGTAAAAAGATTGTTATTTTTAGAGTTGATGTGGAAAAGTTAGGAAAAGATGAAGCTAATAGAAAAGCTAAAGAAGTATATACTGCTTTAAAGAACAATAAGGAAATAAAAGACAAATCGCTTGAAGTTTATTTTAAAGGTATATATAGGGAGAAAGGTTTACCTGAAAATCTAAACAAAGAAGTAGCTAAG
>CAZEUK010000098.1:0-5201 GCA_964514535.1 uncultured Aquificales bacterium | reverse complement strand
ATTAAGCCAATAACACAATTTCTAAATTTAAATAATTTTAATCCTTATTTGGTAAGTTTTGATAAGTTAAGGTAAAATTTTCATTTCCAATTCTAATTCTATACCAAAATTATCCTTTACCTTTTTCTTTGCTAAATTTATTAACTCAATAAAATCTTTAAAATTACCATTCCCATAATTCACTGTAAAATTGGCGTGTTTTTCTGAAAAACCTACATCACCTATTCTGAAACCTTTAAGACCACTTTTTTCTAATAAATATCCTGCAGGAAATTTTTCTGTATTTTTAAAAGTTGAGCCGCCTGTTGGTAAGTTTAAAGGTTGTTTTTTATTCCTTTCTAAAAGATGTTTTTTTATTAATTCAGGAATATTTTTATTACTTTTTTTTAATTTGAAAATACCTTTAAAAACGAAACCGTTATCTTGAAACTGTGTCCATCTATAACTGTAAGATATGTCTTTTTTATCTAATATTCTTAACTTTCCATCTCTATCAATCCAATAAACCTTCTCTAAAATATCAAATGTTTCTGAACCGAAAGCTCCCGCATTCATTACTATTGCACCACCTACAGATGCAGGAATACCGGATAGATTTTCAAAACCTTCAAGATTTAATTTTTTTACTATAAAAATCAATTCCTTAAAACTAACTCCTGCTTCAGCTTCTATATATACGAAATCCCCTTTTTCAGTTATATTTAAACCTTTTAAGTAATGGCTTGAAACAAAAATATCTTTATGAAAACCGTCTTTAAAAATAACATTGCTACCTATACCGATAGGTATAAACTTTTTATTCTCTTCATTTGCCATTTTTAATAAAAACTTAATATCCTCTATACTTTGTGGAAAGTATATCCTTTCAGCTATACCGCCTATTCTGATTGTAGAGTGTTTAGCCAAATTAACATTTTGTCTAATTATCAAATCTATAGCCTCTAATTAAATCTGTTCACACTTTATATTTTATAATTCACAATTTTTAATGGAAGCTTTAGTATATTGAGATATAATATTCCTTTGTTAAAGAAAATTCTTAAGGAGTAGTTTATGGGAGTAAAGATAGGAATTAACCAAATAAAGAAAGATATGTTTATAATTCACGAAGGAAATACATTTAGAGTTTTAGATTATGACCACGTTAAACCGGGGAAAGGTCAGGCTTTTGTTAGAGTAAAGGCTAAAAATATGAGAACTGGAAATGTAATAGAAATAACTTATAAATCATCTGATAGTATAGAGTTGGCAGATTTTGAGCAAAAGCAGATGTCCTATTCCTATACAGATGGAGATTTTTACTGGTTTATTGATGCTAACACTGGAGATATGATAGGTGTACCAAAAGATATTTTAGGTAAGGAAGCCCAGTTCTTAAAGGAAGGTATGGAAGTGTTTATTTTCTTAGATAATGGCCAACCTATAGGTGTAGAACTACCTAAAGCAGAAGTTTATGAAGTTATAGAAACAGAACCGGGATTTAAGGGAGATACTGCTACAAGCACTTATAAACCTGCAAAAATAGACACTGGAGCTGTTGTCCAAGTACCATTATTTATAAACGAAGGGGATAAAATTAAGATAGACCTTAGAACAGGGGAGTATATAGAAAGGGTAAATAAATAACACAAGGGTGTAATTATGGATAAGAAATTTATATTTGAATTATTGGAAAGTATAAAAGGTTCTAAGATTGAGGAAGTTGAGATTTCATCAAAAGATATTAAGATAAAGGTTAAACAGTATGTAGCCCCAAAAAAGATAGTTCAGCAGTTATCAGCCGGTAATACCCAAAACATTCCTCCCGTTGAAAGTTTAGAGTTATCTGATAAGGAGAAAAATGAAGATAAAGAGGTTAAGGCTAAAGAAGAAAAAACTGAAAAGAAGTATCACGTAATAAAATCCCCTTTAGTTGGGACATTCTACAGAGCCCCTTCACCGGGAGCACCCCCATTTGTTGAGGAAGGGGATATAGTCTCTAAAGGTCAAGTTTTATGCATAATAGAAGCTTTAAAAGTTATGAACGAGATAGAAAGTGATATTGACGGTAAAATCGTAAAGATATTAGTTGAAAACGGACAACCTGTTGAGTATGGACAGGAATTATTTTATATAGAGCCTATAAAGTAGGGGGGATTTATGATAAAGGAAGAACCAAAAGAGATACTAATAACAGGTGGAGCAGGATTTATAGGTTCAAACCTTGCATTAGAATTACAAAACAGGTATCCAAAAAGTAATATTTTAATATTAGATGATTTTTCTAGTGCAAATTTTAAAAATTTAAAAGGATTTAAAGGTATAGTTTACTCCTGTGATGTTTCAACAGATGAAGTATTCTTTAAAACAGAAGATTGGAACTTTGATTTAATATTTCATATGGCTTCCATTACAGACACAACAGTTGAAGACCAAGAGTATATGATGAGAAAAAATGTTGATGGGTTTAAAAATATATTAGAGATAGCTTTTGAAAACGAGGCAACTGTAGTTTATGCGTCTTCAGCTTCAGTTTACGGAATAGTAAATGAAGAGATACCTTTAAAAGAGGATAGAGAAAAATCTCCAGAAAATATATACGCATTTTCAAAATACATTATGGACAATTTGGCTGAAAAAACAGCGAAGGAAACAGGTTTAAAGATTGTAGGCGTTAGATACTTTAATGTTTACGGTTTAGGAGAAGCCCATAAAGGAAAATTTGCAAGTATGATTTATCAACTTTACAAACAGATGAAGGAAGGAAGAAATCCTAGACTGTTTAAATGGGGAGAGCAAAAAAGAGATTTTGTGTATATAAGGGATGTTGTAGATGCAACAATCTTAGCGAAAGATGCCCCTATATCTACCGTTTATAATGTAGGTAGTGGTAAAGCTAGGTCTTTTAATGATGTTGTTAGAATACTAAATGAGGCTTTAGGTACTGACTACGAAGTAGAATATTTTGACTGTCCTTATGATTTTTATCAGGTTTTCACAGAAGCTGATATGTCAAAAATAAAGAAAGATTTAGGTTTTGTTCCTAAATACTCGTTAGAGAGAGGAATTAGGGAGTATGTTTCTCTCTTAGAAAAATACCAGAGGTAAATTAGTTATGAATAATAATAACCAGAACAACAATCCATACATGGAAGGAATGCAGTTTTTACAGAATGTAAAGGAAGAAACGGAGTTTGAGAGAATTTTAAAGATTTTAACTATACCAGCCAGAAGTGGTATATACATATCTAGGAAGGAGATTAGAGAGATTGGTCTGTCTATGGGTGTGGAAATACCTGTTAAAGAGAGAAAATTTATGCTGAAAGACCTATTTATCTATGCAAAACAGTTTGGAGCTTTAAAAGATTTTATAGATTTACTTATAAACTTTACTGACAGAAAGATAAATGAGTATAGGGAACTTCAGGAGATATATCCTAAATCTAAGGTTCTTTTTGAAGGTTGGATAACAAGAGCAGAAAAATTAAAAAGATTTTTAGAAAAGATGAAATCTGAAATTGATATTTATAAAAACATGTAGGGTGGGGGAATGGGAAACAATTCTAACGGTTTATTACAATCTTTTATAAACAGATTTAACTTTGCAAAGAATGAAGAGGATTTACAGACTTTAGCTAAGGATATAGAAAACTTTCTTAAGATGAATAAAAATGAAGAAAACCTGAAGTTAATACTAGCTGATATTTACACCTTACTTGATGAGAAGGATAAATTAAACAGATTGTTAAACACGATTGATATTTACAAATTAGATGAAGAATTCAAGATTGGCTATATAGTTTTTCTATTTGATGTTGGTAATTTTGAAAAACTTTTAGATATTATACAGAATATAGATAAGCTAGAAATAAAAAAAGTAGAAAACCTTATAACTGTAAAGCTTATCTATATATCTATAGCAATTGAATACTTTAAAATCCCAGTTGTAGAAGAAGAAATTAAAGAGATTTATAAACTGGTCTTAAATGATACATACTATTTAAGCAAATTTATAACTAACTTTGATAAATTCTTATCTGCAGTTGTGGCTGTATCAAAGCTTGAGAACGTAGAGTATTTACTTTACAAAGTTTACCTATATCTTAAAGCGAAGTTATTACTGAAGGAAAACTATAAAAAAGGTTTAAAGATAGTTGAGGATATTTTAGCTAATGTATCCTCCAAATATCTCGCCTATTTTTCAGTATCTCTAGATGAAGAAAATATAGTTTTAGTTTTAGTTTTAGATGACCTTATATTTGATAGTGTGGAGGAATTTTTAGATTTTAGAATGAATTTAGAGAAAGAGATTAGGGATAAATTTTCCTCAAACTTTCCATCTTTTCCAAAATTTACTGTAAGTATTCCTAATCCAATAATTGAAGAGTGTGAGGAGTGTTAAGATGTTAGCTGAACATTACATTCAATTAGCCGATAATTTAGTTTCATTAGATTTAGGAGTTAATAAAATTACAGCATATAAAACAGCTATAGAAAGATATTATTACGGTTCATTTTTAGCTTGTAAAGAAACTTTACTTGAAGCGATTTATCCTTATAGGGAGAAGGATTTATTAAATAGAAATGTTCACTCAATAGTTAAAAGAATTTTTCTACATAGCAATCTTTATCAAGTCGCATCTCTTTTAGAAGAATTAAAAGCATTGAGAAATGAAGTTGAGTATAATCCTGCATTTGTACCGACAGATTATGATGTTGAGTTATCCAAAAGGTATGCTTACGAGATATTCTCTATACTTGAGGAAATAAGCGAGGAAAATATTGAAAGTTTAAGGAATGCTTATTTATCGTTAAGAGTTTAAAAGAAAGAATTAATCTAATTTCATTCCTACAAATATAGCAATAACAACTAATATCATAAAAAAGCCTACCATAAAAAATAGTTTCTCCATTTCTCCTACCTTTTTTAGTTATATATGTTTTAATGATAATTTTTTTCTTCCAAGATTACAAGATTTTGAATAAAAGTTATTCTTATAACAATTTACTTATAAAGAATGGTCATTATAACCGTTTTTTTGTAATTTTTTGTCTTTTATTGGACGGAAGATGTCGCATTTATAAAAGTATTTTTATTTAACGCAATAAGGGAACATAAGTTTATAGCTTTTTGATTTTAACAAAGTATCAATTTAATTGAAATACTTTATATTAGCCTATTAAAAAGAAACAACTAAATTTAATTTCAGAATTGACGTGCT
>CAZEUK010000097.1:1172-5216 GCA_964514535.1 uncultured Aquificales bacterium | reverse complement strand
GTAGCATTGTTATTCTTCTTACTAGATATGAAAACTGTAAGCTTGTTCATAATAGGTTTTATGATATTTATGCTTTATCTATCAGCGTTTACTGGATTTTGTCCATCAGATGCTATATTTGAAAAGTTATTCGGGGAGAAAAAGAGTAGCTAAATGAGATTTTTACATATAAGTGATACACACTTAGGATACAGACAGTACGGCTTATTAGAGAGAGAACAGGATTTTTTAGATGTTTTTGACGAAGCTATAGATATTGCTATTAATGAAAATGTAGATTTTATAATCCATACAGGAGATTTTTTCCATACATCTAGACCATCAAATAAAACTATTATTGATAGTATCAACTTACTGAAAAAATTAAGTGATAAAAATATTCCTATATTCTGTATTCCCGGTAATCACGACAGAGGTAATAGTGTAAAGGATATATCACCTTTACAGATTTTAGAAAATTTTGGTTTAAATCTTATAAATTCAGGTGTGAAAGAGTTTAACGGGATAGATATTGTAGGAGTTAAGTATATACCAAAAACTGCACTTAGAAAGTTAAACGGATTAAAGGTTGCACTGGAAAAACTCCTTGAAAGGAGTAAACAGAATTACAAAATCCTTATGCTACATCAAGAGTTTTATCCTTACTTTTTAGACAGTAAGTTAATGTTAGATGAAGAGATACCAATAGAGTATAACTATACAGGAATTGGACATTATCATATAGCAGAAGAACCTATAAAGAGAGATAATAACTCTTACATAGTCCATATAGGTTCAACAGAGTTTACAGCTTATAATAAAAATGAAGAAAGTAAATCCAAGTTTGTCGCTTTGGTAGATATTAATTCGGATGAAACGGATATTAGATATATAGAATTAAACAAAAGAAGAAAGTTTTTATACAGATTTTTAGATGATAACAATATAGATGAGGAATTGGATAAGCTTAATAAGGAAATAGAAAAATTAAACGATACTTCTATTAAAAAGCCTGTAGTTATACTAAAAGGGGAGTTTAAGAAGTTATCTCAAAATGAAGTTTTAAAACTTTTAAAAGAAAAAAATATTGATGTTGATAACGGTAGAATTTTATATTTGAAAAATATGTTTATATTTCCATCAAATAGTTTAGATTATAAAGGAGAAATATTTAAGTCTGAAGATGAGATTATAAAGAGTAGTTTAACTGAATACTTAAAGGATGATTTGGAATTAAAGGATAAACTGTTAGAGTTAATAAACACATTAAAATCTTTTGATGATTTAGATACTGTAAAAGCATACTTAAAAGAAAATCCTGAAGTAATAGAGAATTTGATTAAATGACGTTAAAAGATTTTAAATGATTAATCGTTTTGTATTAAGTTATCATCTATCAAAGTTCAACAGACTGTTAATTTTAGAAACCTTTGTTTGACCTGATTACAACTGGCTGGTTAAATAAAATTTAATTCGGTAATTAACAAAGCACATTAATTTAAGCTGAGATAATTTTATAGCTTTTTAACTTTAACTAGCCATCAATTTAATTAAAATCCTTCATAATTGGCGTTAAATTTAATTCTCAAACTGACTTTAAATTAAACTAAATTTCAAACTTTATAATTTTTACTTTACCAAAACCGTAATTTGTTAGTTTACCTATGCTGAAAGTTTGAGCTAGCTCAAACACATACCATATAGGTGATAAATCTCCTTCAATTAAAAATTCCCCTTTGAAAAATTTATGATTATCAAACTTTTCTATTTCTCTATTTATTAAAAAATCTTTATACTCAAAACTTTCCCAATTCAAAACTTTAAAATCTAATTCTGATGAAAAATGTCTTATGTCAACTTCTTCACCTGTTAAGCTTTTAACTCTTTCAGAAAATAATGAAAATAATAAAAATTTTATAAAATCACTACTAGGTTTATCTGGATATTTAAAATCCACAAAAGTTGGATAAACTTTAATTTTTATTTTTCTAACTCCTGACCTTAGATTTAAGAACTCATTTATATCGTATTTTGGAAAAGGTTTTAAAAGGTCTAACTCTTCCCATATATCAGAAAATATGTTGTATCCATAGACTTTTTTGTAAATAAGGTTTCTAAAATTCGAGTCTTTACATGCCTCTTGAATTGCCTCTAAAAATACACGGAAACTATCAACTCCTTCGTTTAACATTACAAAATCTATTTTAAATTTTTTATCTTCTTCCAATTCTTCCATTAAGTATTTTGGAGATGTAATAAAGAGGTTCGGTCTTTTATACCATAAATCGTAAAAAAAATATTTTGGAAATATACATATATCTTTAAGATAACATTCTTTACATATGCCATCTTTAAAGGAACATACTTTCGCTTTAAATCTCTCTTCTACAGTTTTAATAAAATAAAAAATAAATTGGTTATCAATATATATTCGTTCCCTTATCTTAAAGAAAACCCGAAAAATACTAAAGTAATACATTAAGTTGTATATTCCGCATTTATTTCAACATACTTATAAGTTAAATCTGAAGTGTAATATTTCCAGTTTGAAGAACCTCTATTTAGAATTAATTTTATTTTTACTTCTGAATTACTTTTTAAATAATCCTCTGCTTTTTTCCTATCAAACTCTACAGGTTTTCCATCATAAATTAAAAACTCACCTATAAACAGTTTAACTTTTGAAAAGTCTATATCTAAATGTAATTGACCTACTGCAGATAGTATTCTCCCCCAGTTTGGGTCATTTCCAAACATTGCAGTTTTAAATAGATTTGATACGGCTATACTTTCTCCTATTTTTTTAGCTTCTTCGTCAGATTTTGCATTTCTAACGTCAATCTCAATTAGTTTTGTTGCACCTTCTCCATCTTTAACAATCATCTTTGCTAACTTTAAAGCTACACTGTATAAAGGTTTAATCAGTAAATCTTTATTCTCTTTAGTTATCTCTATATCACTTTCTCCTGTAGCGACAAATAAAACACTGTCGTTTGTACTTTCACATCCGTCAACATCAATAGAGTTAAAGGTTTTTTCTAAGATGTCTTTAGTTATCTCATCTAAAAGCTGTTTTGAGATTTTAACGTCTGTAAATATATAAGCTAGCATTGTTGCCATAGAAGGATGTATCATACCAGCACCTTTAGATATACCTTTAACAAAAAAACCTGTTCCGTTAACTTCTATATGTTCCTCAGCATACTTTGGAAAACTGTCCGTTGTCATTATAGCCTTTGCCGATAACTCTAAATCCCAATCCTGTAAATTGTCTATAGCCTCGTTTATTCCTTTTCTAACTTTATCCATAGGTAATTGGACACCAATTATTCCAGTTGAGAAAACTAATACCTCTTCAGACTGTATATTAAATCTATCTGCAACTAACTTTGCCATTTCTTCCGCATTTTTTAAACCTTCCTCTCCAGTTGCCGCATTCGCATTTCCACTGTTAACAACTATAGCTGATATTTTCTCCTGTCTTTCCCTAATTTTTTTATCGTATATAACAGGTGCTGCCGCCAATGAATTTTGGGTAAGGTAAACAGAATATACAGAAGGTTTAAACTTCATAACTAAGATGTCTAATTGACCTGATGGCTTTATACCAGCTTTAGCAACGCCAAACTTTACTCCCAATTTACTCTCCGTATCCTTTTTAATATTGGTGAAAAGGTCGGCAAACCGAAAGATTTAAATTTACCGACCTAGGTTTAAAGATTTATTCTCCTTTTTCTAAAAACTCTCTAATTCTTTTTTCCATTAAATCTTTTAAATATAACTTTCTTATTTTAAGTCTTTCCTGCTCAGCCTCAAGTTTAGGGTCAGGTGGGAAATGTTTTTCTAACTTGTGGACTTTCCATTTTAATTCTTTGTGTTCTTCATACCAGCTTCTAAAATCGTCATCGGTTTCTAATAACTTTTGGATAGCTTCTTCTCTAGTCATATTCCTTCTCCCTTAAAATTTTTCATATTATTTAATTAATAATAAGCAATAATTTTTATTTTTGAAAGATTTAAGTTTCAAACTTATTGGTTTGATAAATTTCTTATTTTTTGTTTTAT
>CAZEUK010000097.1:0-1072 GCA_964514535.1 uncultured Aquificales bacterium | reverse complement strand
TTATATTTAGCTACTTCTAAAGTTCTATACGCTTTTTCTATCCAATACTTTGCTAATTCTATAGTTTCATCTTTCAAATGAGTATGCCTTCTGATTTTAAGTTTTTATAATAAAGAGATGATTTAAAAAGATTTGAGTTTTCATATTTATCCTTACTGATAACAACTAATCCAAAAACTACATCGTACTTTAGCTCTATTTCTGTAGCTATATCAATTATTTTATATTTTAATTCTTCAGTAAAATTTGGAATAACAACTAAAAGGTCTATATCACTCTCGCTACTATAATCACCTCTAGCCTTTGAACCGTAAAATATAACTTTTGCATTTGGATTTAAATATAAAATTTCCTTTTTTAATTCTAATATAGCTTTTATTTCCGTATTTGTAAGATATTTAAAAATATTTCTATTACTCATCGTATTAATTATATTAAAAATTCCATTGTCAATTTTCCAATGGATTTTTTATTGACCGAGATTATTCAAAAACAATCGTTTAAATTAATAATAACTATTATTTATAGATAGGTGAAGTTATGAGATATATAAAGTTAACGCTAATACTATTTAGTCTATCTTTTCTTGTTTATCCTATAACTTCCTGTTCAGCCACAGATAAAAATATTAAAACTGTTAATAAAGAATATACGAGAATTGAAGGATTAGTGGAAAGAATTGGAGATGATATATTTATAACAGTTAATCCAGATTGTAAATGTAGAAAAAGTTATAAAGTTATTGGAGATAAAAAGGAAGAACTGAAAAAAGTTATAGGTATGTTTGTGGAAGTGGAAGGCTATGTTAAATCCTTTACTCCGTGGAGTGGTGAAATTGAAGTTAAAAAGATATTTTTACTAGAAAGATAGCAATGTTTAAATTACGAATAGGTTAATTTTGTTGTTAAATCGGAGTTGATTTAAAAGTTTTTATATCGTCTTACAGGTAATTATTATACTAATCCTAAAATTAATACTGTATTAGATTAATAACAATACCAATTGGTATAAACATTAAATATGATTAACAATTTAAATTTTAAATCTGTTTTAGTATAAGAAAATCTATTGT
>CAZEUK010000096.1:0-5284 GCA_964514535.1 uncultured Aquificales bacterium | reverse complement strand
ATTTATTTAAGTTTTTTTTTATTTCTTTTTCCTTCTGTTCATTATAAATAAGTTTTTCTACATTCCCATATATAATTGTGCTTTTATCCCCTATTTCATAGATATTACCACCAGCTACTTTATTATTACTTCCAGAAATATTTTGATTAGTAATTGTGTTGTTATTTCCAATAATACTAATATTACTTTCTCTCTTTTTAAATTCTTCTATCTTTGATTTAAAAAATCTTTCAAAACTTTCTTTATCCCTTCCATCTATCGCACCGTTATAATCTCTAATAGCAAACAAAATATAATCTAAAATTTTATCCCTAACATCTAAAAATTTATCAGGTTGTATATTTTTCTCTCTTAATATCTTTTCCACCTCATAAATAATGTTAGCTTTTACAATATTTAAAAGTTCTTCCTTTTCAACTTCAGAAAGCTCATTAAACTTCTTGTTAAATTTAAATATAAATTTTCTTTTTACAAATACATTTAAACCCTTTTTTAAAATGTCATATATACCACTGGCAGAGATAGATAAAAGAACATTTAAAGCTATCTGATAAACATTTATAGGCTCAGGCAATTTTTACCTCTTTTTTAAAGAAAAAACTTATTTTAATTTTAAAACTCTTTTATGCTGTTAGGCAATAAATAATTAATTCAAAAAGAAAATAATTTATACCTTAGCTTTACTTGAGATAAGTTATCACTATATTATTTAACTTAATTATCAAACAAAAAGGACAAGGTTTTATGTTAAGAAAAGGGGCTAAATGTAGGATTTGTAAAACAAAGGGAATGGACAACAAGGCTATAGTTTTTCTTCCACATCATAGATTAACTCTCTGTAAAGAACATTTTATTGAATGGTTTGAAAGGAGAGTTGATAGGACAGTAAAAGAGTTCAAGATGTTTTCAAAGAAAGACAAAATATTAGTTGCTGTATCAGGTGGAAAGGACAGTTTAGCCTTGTGGAATGCTTTAACTAAACTTGGTTATGATGCTGATGGATTATACATAGATTTAGGAATAGGTGATTACTCAGAAAGTTCAAAGGAGTTAGCTTTAAATTTTGCAAACAGAATAAACAGAAAGTTGTATGTAGTATCTTTAAAAGAAAAGTTATACACTATACCTGAAATAGATAAATTAACAGATAGGCCTGCCTGTTCAAGTTGTGGAGTTATAAAGAGATACTACATGAATAAATACGCAAAGGAGTTTGGATACTCAATAATAGCGACTGGACATAATCTTGATGATGAGGTGGCAGTTCTGTTTGGTAATACATTACAGTGGGATTTAAAATATCTATCTAGACAGTATCCAGTTCTATTGGAAGAAAATGGTTTCGTTAGAAAAGTTAAACCATTATGTAAAATCACAGAGAAGGAAAGTGCCCTATATTCCGTTTTAAACAACATTGAGTATATAGAGTATGAATGTCCCTTCTCTGAAGGAGCTTCTTCAATTGAGTATAAGATTTTATTAAACCAATTGGAAGAAAAACATCCCGGTACAAAGTTAAAGTTTTACTCAGATTTTATAAAAAAGATTTACCCAATATTTAAAGAGTATCAAAGGGAAGATAAAAAATCTCTAAAAAAATGTAAAATCTGTGGAGAGCCATCTTACACAGATATATGTGGAGTTTGCAGACTAAAGGCAACTGTAGAGAAAAAATTAAAAAAATAATCTCTCTTTTTTTCTTCCTTTAAAAATATCTAATATGTTTAGCATCACAAAAGAAAAAGAATACTTTATATTCTTAAAAGATTAAATTTTGTTAAAGGGGTGTAATGGTGGATATATCAGATTTAAAAATAGGATTAATCTACGGTGGTTATTCTTCAGAGAGGGATATTTCAATTAAAAGTGGTAAAGCTGTAGAAAAGGCTTTGAAAGAATTAAATCTTAATTATAAAGTTTTTGACCCAATAGATAGGGAAGGTTTTATAAAAGGCTTAATAGAGTATAAACCTGATTTGGTCTTTAACATTTTACACGGTAAAGGTGGGGAGGATGGAGTTATTCAGGGAGTTTTAGAGTTTTTAGGCTTTAAACATACAACTTCATCAGTTAAGACAAGTGCTTTAACTATGGATAAAGATTTTACAAAAAGGATACTAAAAACTTACAACATTCCTATGGCTGATTGGATAGTTATTAAAAATGAGAAAGATTTAGAGAAGTTAGATATATCAAACTTTCCTAAAGTTGTTAAACCTGCGGAGGAAGGGTCTTCAATAGGTGTTCATATTGTAAATAGTAAAGATGAGTTAATTGAAACAGTTAAAGATTTATTAAAACTAAATCAAAAGATTTTAATAGAAGATTTTATTAAAGGTAGGGAGATAACTGTAGGTGTTCTGTACGGTGAGCCGTTAGACATAATAGAGATAAAAGTTAAAAACGGCTTTTACGATTATAAAAACAAATATCTTTCTAATGATACAGAGTATATATGTCCTGCCGATATAGAAAAAGATATTTATAAATATATTCAAAATTTATCAGTTGAAATATATAATATTTTAGAATGTAGTGGTGCTGTCAGGATAGATTACATTCTAGGGGAAGATGGAAGACCTTACTTTCTAGAGATTAATACAATTCCGGGAATGACAGACCACAGTCTTTTGCCGAAAGCATCACAAAAGAGGGGATTAGATTTTAAAAATCTTGTTTTGGAGATAATTAAGGGAGCTTTAAATGGAAAAAAGTAAACGGTTATGGGTAGTAATATGGCTTATACTGTGTGCCCTAATCGGTCTTAACCTTCCATCCTTTCCATTTATAAATGAGTTTGTATATAAAAATTTAGGTGTAAGGGAGATTGTAATAGAAGGTTCTTATAAAGTAGAGCCCAAAAAAGTTGAAAGTATATTCTCAAATAAAATATGGTTTTCTTTAGACGAAGATGAAATTAAAAGAGAGTTTAAACAAACATTTCCATTTATAAAAAATCTAAAGTTAGAAAAACCAGAATTTAGAAAGGTTAAGGTAGTAATAACTGAGTATAAACCATTTGCTTTAGTTTCAATTAAAAATAAAAAGGTATTTATAACTAAAGATGGTGTTATTTTAGATAAAAAACTTTATCCAGAGGTAAATGAACAAAATCTTATAAAGATAGTAATCAACGATGAGGATGTATCAAAGTCTAAAATAAAATCCCTTGATACTCTTAACGATAAATTTTGTAAAAAGTTTAACGTAGAAAAATATATAATATATAGAAACCAGATAGCCTGTGTTTTAAAAGATGGGAAAAATTTTATTTTTAGTGTAGATAATGTTGAAAAAAATATAAAAAAAGCTGAAAAATTTTTAAAAAAAGTTGAAAATATAGATAGATATAAAGTTTTAGATTTCCGTTTTGATTATATGGTAATAGCAAAGGAGCAACAAGAGGATGGAAAAAAATAAGTCTATAGTAGTTTTAGATGTAGGAACGTATAAGACGGTAGTTGCTGTCGGAGAGATTAAAGAAGGGGAGATACACATTACAGGAGTTGGTGAGGCATTAACTAGGGGAATAGACAAAGGTTTAGTTGTAAGGTCTTTTGATGCCATACAGTCAATAAAGGAAGCTGTTGACAAAGTAGAGAGTATAATTGGTTATAAAATAGATAGTGTAATATCTAACGCCGGTGGCTATCATATAGTATGTGCAAATGAAAAGGAAGAAATACTTTTTCCTGAAGGAGCTAAAACAATACAGGAAGAGGATATTGATAACCTTTTAAACAATCTAGTTGACAGTATAGAAACACAGAATTTTGAGATTTTACATATAATACCTAAAAAGTATAAGCTGGATGGATACGAAGTTGAAGAACCTGTCGGATTAACAGCAAGTAAACTGGAAGGAGAGTTCCATCTAGTTTTTATAATGGAAAATGATTATAAAAATCTAAAGAGAATTATATTAGAAGCTGGAATAAAACCTATAGACTTTGTGGCAAATCCTGTTGCATCTGCTAAAGCTGTTTTATATGAAGATGAGAAAGATTTGGGGGTTGCAGTTGTTGATATAGGGGCAGGTACTACAGATATAGCAGTCTTTATAGACGGAGGTTTAGATTACACAACATCAATACCTATAGCTGGAAACCAAATAACTATGGATATTGCCCATAGATTTAAAATATCAAAGGAAGAGGCAGAAACAATAAAGGTAGATTACGGAACTGCCCTTTTAGACTATGCAGACAACTCTATCATTGAAGTCTTACCGATAGGTGTTGATGAACCTATCCAGATTAACAATATAGAGCTTGTTGAAACAATAGAGGCTAGACTTACAGAAATTTTTGAACTAGTTAAGAAAAAGTTGGAAAAAAAGGGATATATGAGAAAAATTAAAGGTGGAATTGTTTTAACTGGAGGCGTTGCAAACACACCTGACATAAAAACACTTGCTGAAGCAGTTTTTAGGACAGATGTTAGAATAGGTAAACCAAAAGATTTTAAAGGATACAACGATAAACTTTACAAACCTGAGTATGCAACTACAGTTGGGATAATGTTATACCATAAAGAGAATATTATAGATAACAGTATAGGTTTATTTTCCTCACTTTTTGGTGATAAAAGTATAAATGTTATGGAACTTATTAAAAAATTGATAGATAAATTAAAGGGAAGTTTTTAAAATTTACCTTTTAAGCAATCTAGACAGGAGGATAACTAAATGGAAAATTTTAATTTTGATGCAAAAAACCCTTCAAAAATAAAAGTTTTTGGTGTTGGTGGTGGTGGAAGTAATGCAGTAACCAGAATGCATACAGAAGGATTACAAGATGTTGAATTATATATAGTTAATACAGATTTACAACATTTAAACTCTCTACCTGTACCTAATAAAATACCTATAGGAGAGAATATAACCCGTGGTTTAGGTGCAGGTTCAAAACCTGAAATTGGCGAAGCGGCGGCTAAGGAGAATATAGACGCTATAAAGGAGGCTATGGAAGGTGCAGATATGGTTTTTATCGCCGCAGGACTGGGTGGAGGTACTGGAACAGGAGCATCCCCTATAATAGCCCAAGCTGCTAAGGAGTTAGGTATTCTGACGGTAGCAGTTGTTACAAAACCATTTGATTTTGAAGGTCCTAGAAGGGCACAGATTGCAGAGGAGGGATTAAAAAAACTTAAAGATGTTGTTGATACATATATAGTTATACACAATCAAAGATTGGCAACTATAGCAGGGAAAAAGTTTACATTTGCAGAGGCGTTTAAACTTGTTGATGATATTCACTAAACCGGGCACAAGGATTATATCTGT
>CAZEUK010000095.1:0-5285 GCA_964514535.1 uncultured Aquificales bacterium | reverse complement strand
AATCTAATCTTTAAAATGACATTAGAATGACACTAAAATGACATTAAAATGACATCTTATCCACAGGTTAAAATCAGACTGTATGTAAGATGTTAAAATAAAAACAGTTCCACTAATAAATAAAGGTAATAGAATGGCTAAAAATCAAAACCCTGTTGTGAATATAGAGTGTGAATGTAATAAACCTTTAATTGAAGGTAAAGAATGTTTTCAGTGTGGTATTCCAATTACAGGTAAGCCCCTACAGTTTGAGATAGATGGAGAGAAAAAAGATTTCTGTTGTTTTGGATGTTATCTGATTTATAAAACTACAGGCTTAAGAGGAGAGGAAGGTACAGCTGTAGCATTTCTTGGAAAGTTTGGTTTCGGTTTTTTCCTATCAATGATTGTATTCATGTTAAGTACATACCTCTACGGAGCTCATTTTACACCTGATGACCCACAGGCTAAGATGTTCACAAACATTATAAAATGGATAATATTGATACTTGCCACTCCTGTAATGGCTTTAATTGGAATACCTATTTTAAGAAACGCAATAAATAATGGAAAGATAAATATAAGCACAGATTTGTTAGTTGCCTTAGGTTCATTCTCCGCTTACTTTCTATCTGTTTACTCAGTATTAACTGATAAACCACATATATACTTTGAAACTGCAACTATGATTTTAGTTTTGTTAACTTTCGGTAGATATATAGAAACATCTTCTAGAGCTAAAGCATCTAACTTTATGAGAACATTACTTGATTTAAGTCCTAAAAAGGCAATTGTAATCAGGGAAGGGAAAGAGATAGAAGTTAACCCTGAAGAGATAAAAGTAGGTGATATTGTAAAAATTACTCCCGGTGAAAAAATAGCCGCAGATGGTATTATTGTGGAAGGTTCTGGATATGTTGACGAAAGTTTGTTAACTGGAGAAACAAAGCCTGTTTTAAAAAAAGTTGGAGATGAGCTTTACACTGGGACGACAAATATAGACGGTGTTTTTAAGATACAGGTCAATAAACCCTCGGAAGATTGGACACTTAACAGATTTATAGCCTTGATGAAGGAGATTAGAAGCTCTAAAGCTCCTATAAACCGTATAACTGATACTGTGGCTTTTTATTTTCTGCCGATAATAATAATTATAGCCACAATCTCAGCCTCTTACTGGTATGTAAATGAAGGTTTTGAAAAGGCTTTAATAGTGTTTTTATCTGTCCTGTTAATATCCTGTCCCTGTGCTTTCAGTATAGGAGCTCCTTTAGCTTTATGGGTTGGTTTAAGTGAGGCAATGAAAGAAGGAATTATAATTAAAGGTGCTGATGTTTTAGAAAAGTTATCCAGTGTGAAAAAAATATTCTTTGATAAGACAGGAACGATAACCGAAAGGAATTTAAATATTACAGATGTATATTTGGAAGAAAAATATCTAAAACTTGTTTGTTGTTTAGAGGCTAACTCTGAGCATCCAATAGGTAAAAGTATACTTTCCTACTGTAAGAAAAAAAATATATCCTGTGATTTAGATGTTGAAGATATAAAAGTTCATTTTGGCTATGGTATAGAAGGTCTAGTTGACGGTAAAAAGGTTTATGTAGGCAATAAAAGATTTATGGAAAAGCTAGGTATAAATATATCTGAAAAGGAGATGGAAATTTTAAAAAATGCAGAGATGGAAGGTAAGATACCCGTTTTCGTTGCTGTGGATAATGAAATAAAAGGTTTAATACTATTCGGACAAAAGATAAAAAAGGAAGCCCCAAAGGCTATTGAAGCTTTAAGAAAGTTAGGTATAGATGTTGCTGTTTTAACTGGGGACACTAGATATTTTGCTGAAGTTATTAAAAGGAAGTTAAATATATCTGAAGTGTATGCAGAGTTATTACCTGAAGATAAAGTTAAGATAATTGATGAGGCTAAGAAAAAAGGAATTACAGTTGGTATGGTTGGAGATGGGATAAACGATGCTCCCGCATTAGCTAAAGCTGATATAGGTATAGCTTTAGGTTGTGGTACAGACCTTACTAGAGAAAGTGCAAATATTAGTTTATTAAGTGATGATTTAAGAAAAGTTCCTTTAGCGGTAATACTGGCTAAAAAGGTAAAAAAGGTTATATACACAAATATATTTTGGGCTTTCATATACAATGTTATAGGAATTGGTTTAGCTGTGATGGGCAAGTTAAATCCTATATTTTCCGCATTGGCTATGATTTTAAGTAGTGCGTTTGTTATAGCCAACTCCTTAAGGGTAAAGAATTGGTAAAAAGAATATAGTTAGTATTTGTTTACAGACTTTTTTGTTCTGTATAATTGGAAAAAATTTAAAATTGGAGGAATAAAGGTTGAAAAAATTTATTATAGCTTTAGGTATAGGTTCTGTTATATTGGCATCTTGTGGAACAGCTACAAAAAACACATCTAACTTAGGTGTGGAAGTTAAACAGGAAAAGTATGTAAAGGCTACATATCCTTTAAGTGAAGCTGAAAAGATAATAAAAAATTATGTTGCTGGTATGCATATGGTTTCAGATGTTAAAGTTTACGAAGGAAGAAAATACTATATAGGAGAGGTATATCTAAAAGGGTATAACGGTTTTGATACAGTTAGAAAAATATATCTAAGCAAAACGGATAAATCTGTTATCCTTCCAACAATGGCTGAAACTTACGATTACAAATATATGCAAAATAAATAAAATCTATTCTTCCTTTTTTATCTTTAACTCTTTATAAGACTTTAAAATTTCTTCAAGGGCTTCCTTACAGCTTTCCTTTTCAGTTTCCCAAACGATAATACCAGCCCTAGCTAAATCCCATCTAACTTCAAAATCTAATGGATGATTTTTAGACACAATCATATCTAAATTGTTTTCTATTGACTTTTTAGCAACCTCCTTTTCTCCACCTTCAACACTAACTTCGTACCTATCCTTTATACTAAAATCTTCATCTATAAAAATCACTTTAATTTTTGTTGCAGATTTAAAATCTGTAAGTGTATTTTTATCATCAGTTAAAATTCCCAATTTTAAACCATACTGTCTAACAGGTTCATAATGTATAAAAACACTGTCAATATTTGGTATCTCCCTTTTTATCTGGTCTGCTATCTTATCAACAATCTTATGAGCATTTCTTAAACTAGAATTGTTTAAGAGTATTTCCATCTCTAAAAATTTAAAACTTCCCGCTTCTCTTCCTCTGATATATTTAATCTCTCTAACAGATGGAAATCTTTTTATAATATCTTTTATAGCTTCTAACTCTGCTTTATCCAAAGAAACGTCTAATAGAGTTTTTAAACCAGATGTAAATATTTCCCAACCACTGTGGACAATGAATAATGAAACAATTACCGCTGTATATTTATCTAAATTGAAACCTAAATACGTTCCCACTAAACCTACTATAACAATTACTGAAGATAAAAAATCAGCCCATATATGACTTGCGTCAGCCTTTAAAGTCGGTGAATTTAATCTTTCGGAAGCCCTTAACTCCAGTCTTGAGTAAAAGAATGTAAGTATCATTGTTATAACCATAACAAAAATTGCCAGTTCTACATTTTTTAACTCATTTTCCTTTGGAGAAAATAAAGCTTCTTTTACTATTTCATAAGCAGTAAAAAATAAAAATATTGAAATAATTATTGATGCTATATTCTCTATTTTATAAAGACCGTAAGGAAATTCTTCCGTTTTTTTATTTGCCAATTTAACGCTAATCAGTGAGATTATAGATACAACCAAATCTGAGAAAGAATGTATAGCCTCTGCCAAAAGAGATAAACTACCTGTTATCAATGCAAATATAAATTTTATTAATGTTAAAAAGATATTTAAAATTAGCGAGCCTAAAGCCCACTTTTCCTTTTCTGCCTGTTCTACTGTTGTCTTATTAGAATTCAAACTTAAAACTCCAATTATTTTTTATTTTTTTGAGCTTTAGCAAAAACTTTTAAAGGTAATCCCCATACTTTTGTAAAGTATTCCCCTGCCTTATGGTCAAACTCGTCCTCAGGGCTATATGTTGCTAAATTCTCAAAGTACAGTCCGTTAGGAGATTTTCTACCTACAATCTGGGCGTTTCCTTTGTAAAGTTTAAATCTAACTACTCCGTTAACTAATTTCGCCAGTTCCTTTGTAAAACTGTCTAAAGCTTCTCTAAGTTTTGAAAACCATAAACCGTTATAAACAAGGTCTGCATATGGTTGGGAAATATGGGTTAATTTATAATGGTATGTAAATCTATCTAAAACTAAACTTTCCAACTCATCGTATGCTTTTATCAAGATTAATCCTGCCGGGCTTTCGTAAACTTCTCTAGTTTTAATCCCAACTAATCTGTTCTCCACCATATCTATTCTTCCTACACCATGCTTACCGCCAATCTCATTTAAATCCCAAATTAATCTCCACAGTTCTTTATACTCTTTACCATTTAGCTTTATTGGTACTCCTTCTTTAAATTCTATTTCAATATACTCTGGTTCATCTGGAGCATTTAAAGGATTTACCGTAATCTCAAACGCGTCTTCTGGTGGTTCTTTCCATATATCTTCCAAATCACCTGCTTCAATAGCCACTCCCCATAAGTTTCTATCGTATGAGTAGGGTTTTTCTTTTGTTGCTTTTACTGGAATACCGTATTTTTTAGCGTATTCAATCTCTTCATCTCTAGATTTAAACTCCCAATCTCTAACAGGTGCTAAGACTTCTATATCTGGGTCTAGAGCCCAAACTGAAGTTTCAAATCTTACTTGGTCATTACCTTTTCCTGTTGAGCCATGGGCTACATAATGGGCATTATATTTATGGGCTAATTCTACAAGTTTTTTTGATATTAACGGTCTTGAAAGGGCTGAAAGAAGTGTGTATCTATTTTCATAAAGAGCACCACTTCTCATTAATGGTAGGCAATATTCTCTTGCAAATTCTTCTTTTACATCATCAACAATAGCCTCTATTGCTCCTGATGCTTTAGCTTTTTCTGGTATTTCGTCTAATTCTTCTCCCTGACCAACATCGGCGGTATAGGTTATCACTTCAAATCCTCTTTCAGTTAACCATCTGACTATAACTGATGTATCAAGCCCTCCTGAATAGGCTAAAACTACCCTTTTTTTCAAAACAAATCCTCCTTAATCTCTACTTTTAACTATAAAAATTATAAGCTAATCGTTGGAATATATCTTGAATATCAGATTTTAAGACTTTTTATCAGGTTAAATGGGAAGGTTATATCTATAACTTAAATCATTTTTTTGAAAATCTATTTATTTTTTATTATTTAAA
>CAZEUK010000094.1:0-5385 GCA_964514535.1 uncultured Aquificales bacterium | reverse complement strand
TTGTGAAAATGCTCCATGTGAGAGAATTTGTCCAGTATCTGCATTACACTATTTACCTAACGGTATAGTAAATGTTGACCATGACAGATGTATAGGATGTGCTTCATGTATGATGGCTTGTCCATACAACGCAATCTATCTAGACCCTATAACAAACTCAGCTGATAAATGTACATACTGTGCCCACAGAATAGAGGTTGGTATGCTCCCTGCTTGTGTAGTCGCTTGTCCAACCCATGCAAACATATTTGGAGATTTAGATGACCCTAACAGTGAAATATCCCAGTATCTAAACGAGCACAGGGACGTTATGGTTAGAAAACCAGAGCTGAACACCAAACCTAAACATTTCTATGTAAGAGGTTCTACAGTGGCATTAGACCCTCTAGCATCTGAAAGACCTGAAGGATACACACTGTTTACAGAAGTTAAGTTCTTAGACCATATAGGAGGGGAGTAAAAATGTTAGGTGCAGAAGTAACCTTTGATGTAGCCTTACCTAAGATAATATGGGGATGGTTAGTTTCCACAAATATGTGGGCTAAAAGTATTGCAACAGGTTCATTTATGTTAGCATTGATAGCAACTAGGACGTATCAGGATAACAGAGGTTTCTTTAAAATTGCAGGTGTATTTTTAGGATTAATATTTATAGCAATTACATTACTCGTTACAATTTTAGACTTACATCATATGTTTAGATTTTGGCACATATTCTTCTATCCACACTTTACATCAGCGGTAACTCTAGGAGCTTGGGTTGTATCAGGTTTTGTAATTGTTTTAATACTAGCCTTTTGGGCTTTAATAAGCCAGAACGAAAAATTATGGAACAGACTTTTTATACCCGGCTTAGTATTAGGATTTTTCTCAACAATATATACAGCTGGAATTATGGGAGAGGCAACAGCTAGAGAAGTTTGGGTATTCCCAGCGGAAATGATAGCAATGTTATTAAGTGCAGGTATAGCAGGTTCAGCTGCATTTTTAGCTATAGACGGCTTAATGGGAGGAATGTTAAAGGATAACATTAGAAAACATTTAAGCTACATTCTAATGATTAGCTCTGCTCTATACGGTGCAATGTTTATAGGAGAAATACTATTTGCAAAAATGCATAGCGAATTTGCCCACCATGTTATTGGAGAGCTTCTAACTGGAGAGGTTGCAATATTCTTCTGGATAGGATTTGCATTAACTTTCATCGTTCCAGTTGTTTTAGCAGGTGTATCTATCCAAACTAGAAAGTATATATACTCATTATTTGCATCTTTAAGTGCATTGGCAGGTTTATGGTTTGTAAAACATGCATGGTTATTAGCACCTCAAACATTACCATTAAGCTAAAAATAGGAGGTTTAAAATATGAGAATAACTAGAAGAAACTTTTTAAAAGGAATAGGGGCTACAGTTGGAGGATTAGCTTTAGCTAAGGGAGTTGTAGAAAAAAAATTGGTAAACACTGCAGAGGCAACAACAGAACCTAACTTAACATTCACCCCTGAAATGCTTTCTTACTATCCACCTGTTGAAAAATGGGACGATTGGAAAGAACCGGACGGAGATTACTGGAAAAAGCATGGTGGAGCTTTAAGGGACGGAGTAAAAATAATTAACTATATGATAATTCCTACAGTGTGTAGTAATTGTGAAGCGGCATGCGGTTTAACAGCTTGGGTTGATAAGGATAATCTAACAGTTAGAAAATTTATGGGTAATCCTAACCACTCAGGAAGTAGAGGAAGAAACTGTGCTAAGGGATATGCTACACTCTCCCAGATGTACGACCCTGACAGAATACCTTTCCCATTAAAGAGAGCACCCGGTTCAAAAAGGGGAGAAGGTAAATGGGTCAGAACAACTTGGGAGGAGGCTTTAGAAACTATAGGAAAAAGAATGAGAGAAGTTATCAAGAAGGCTAAGAATGGAGATGAATATGCTAAAAAAATGATAATGTACCATGTAGGAAGACCTAACTATAACGGATTTCAGCCTAGAGTTGTTTGGAGCTGGGGCGGAGACTATCATAACTCACACACAAACTTCTGTTCTTCCGGTGGTAGATTAGGCTCTATAACTTGGTCAGGGGATGACAGAACATCTCCAGATTTTGCAAACTCAAGATTAATACTCCTTTCATCTTCCCACGCTGCAGATGCTGGACACTACTTCCAACAACACGCAGGTTATATAGCAGACGCTAGAGCTAAAGGGGCTAAACTGGTTGTTTTTGACCCAAGATTATCAAACTCTGCAGGAATGGCAGATTTATGGATACCAGTTTGGCCGGGAACAGAAGGGGCAATTTTCCTAGCAATGATTAACAAATTACTACAGGAAGACAAATACAACAGAAAGTTTGTTGAGAGATGGTTTAACTGGAAAACATTCATAAAAGACAAAGAATATCTAAACTACCTACTAAAAGAGGGAAGAATAAGCAAAATACCTGAAGGTGAAACATTTGACGATTTCATATCTGTATTAAAAGATTTATACAAAGATTACACTTTAGAATGGGCTTCAAAAGAGACAAAAGTACCATTAGATAGATTACATAAACTTTATGAAATGATAGTTTGGGCTGGGGATAGAATAACTTCTTACTTCTGGAGAGCTCAGGCGGCAGGAAACAGAGGCGGATGGATGAACGCAGGAAGAACTGGAAACTTTTTACTTGCAATCACAGGCTCAATAGGTGGAGTTGGTGGAACAGGATGGCATCACTGGCATGCTTTAGGAGTTGGAAATAACGGTGGTTCAGCTACTATAAAGGATAAACCAGAACCAGTAAACGCTTGGAATGAGTTATTATGGCCTCCAGAATGGCCTATATCAACATACGAATTAAGTATAATCCTTCCTCATTTACTATCAGATGATGAATGGAGAAAGAAATGGGAAGCTAGAGGGCTAAAAATACCTTCCAAAATAGAAGTATGGTTTGGAAGAATGTATAACCCTGTTTGGACAAATCCAGACGGCTTTAGATGGATACAAACATTAACAGATGAAAATAAATTCGGCTTAACAGTTCATCTATCACCTACATGGTCAGAAACAAGTTGGTATGTTGACTATATCCTACCTGTTGGATTGGCTGGGGAAAGACACGACAACCAAACTGCAGAAACAAAACCTGAAAGATGGACAGCATTCAGACAACCTGTTTTAAGAGTTGCATTACAAAGAATGGGATGGAAACCTAAAGAACCTTGGAAAGCTACACTTGAAGCACATAAAAAGGTTGGTTTAGGTGAGATTTGGGAAGATGATGAATTTTGGATAAATCTTGCATGGGCAATAGACCCAGACGGAAGTTTAGGCATAAGACAGTATTGGGAAAGTAAGAAAAATCCGGGACATCCTGTAACTATAGAAGAGTGGTATAACGCCGCATTCAGCACAATACCTAATCTAAAGAAAGTCTGCGAAAAGATGGGTATTACACCTTACGAGTATATGAGTAAGTATGGAGCTTGGACAGAGGAAACAAACGTTTACAACGTTATGGAGAGGGAAGTTCCTTACGACCCACAAAAAGACGCTTACAAGTATAAAGGAAAATGGATACCAAGAAGTAAGTTGGCAGTTGACCCTGTGGAAGGAACAGTTTATATCAAAGGACACGGAGCAGATAAGCTACTCTCTGCTAGACATGTAGTCGGTGTAATGAAGGACGGAAAAGTATTACAAGGTTTCCATACATCAACAGGATTACTGGAGTTTTACTCTAAAACTTTAGTTGAGTTTGGATGGCCTGAATATGCAATCCCTTACTATCCTAAAGAAAATGAAAGAGAAAAATTAATACATATCTTCACACATGTTCACCACTCATACATGGAAGAAGAAAACGCTTTTGCTTTAAATCCTATCTTCAGACTTCCTTACAACATACATACAAGGTCTGTTAATGCTAAATGGTTAATGGAAATATCACAAAACCACAACCCATTGTGGATATACGAAGGTGATGCTAAAAGATTAGGAATTAAAAGGGGAGACCCTGTTAAAGTAAGAGTAGTTGATACACTTACAGGAATAGAAACAGGTTATTTTGTTGCAATGGCTATGCCTACACAGGCAGTCAGACCGGGAGTTGTAGCTTGTTCTCACCACCAAGGAAGATGGAGAGTTAAAACTTTTGTTAATGTGAAAGGTTTTGACCAACCTTTAGGCATTATGACATTTGGTTCTGTGGAAGTTAACTTACAAAATCAAGGTAGTGTCTGGGCTATGAGAACTGTAAAGGGAACTGTTCCTAGGGAGATAGAGAAGAAACATAAAGATAAAAATCTACAATGGCCTTATCCTGAGTTTAACAAGGATATAAAGGATGTGTGGTGGAGTGGAACAACTGGAGTATGGCAGAATGCAGTATTCCCAGCAAACCCAGACCCGTTATCAGGTATGCAGTGTTGGCATAAGAAGGTGTTAATAGAAAAGGCTAGTCCTGAAGACCAGATAGGAGATGTTGTTGTTAATACGGAAGCTACATTTAAGGTTTACCAAGCTTGGAGAGATAAACTTACTAGACCTGCAAGTGGTCCAAACGGTTTAAGAAGACCTCTTTGGTTTCCAAGACCTTGGTATCCAATAGCAACTGAAGCTTATTACTTCCCTTGGGCTAAACACTCTCAAGTGGAAACTTCAACTGAAAATACTTCAGAAACTACTCAAGAACAGGCTAACACTCAAGAACAATCTACATCTCAACAGGTTTCAACATCTACTGCTGAACAGCAACAGCAAACTAACAACACAAACACAACACAGGAATAATTTAGATTTTAAAGGTTTTTCTTCTTTTTTTATTTTTTCTTTTTAAAAGAAGTTTTTAATTAATTTTTTAATTAAATTTTTAAGAAAAAATTTTTGATTAATTCCTAACTTTTCCAAAGCTGTGTTTATTTCTTCTTCTGTAATCTTTCTTAATTTAACTTCCTTTCCTTCAAATACAGTGTATAGGATACTATCTTCTAGATAGAAAGGAAGGATTTTATAAATTCCATGTAAAAAAACAAAATTTAAATCAACCAAATTTTCTTTAAATGCTTTTAAAACTGCTTCAGTATGGCTTTTTTCTATAAAAATAGAAGTAAAGTAATCTTTTGAAATCTTTAATAGATTATATCTATCTTTAGTAAGATTTGCTAATGCTAATGCTACATATCCTCTAACCCAACTATCAATATTTTCATTTTTAATTAAATCAATTAGCTTATTAACAAACCAATCATCATTTTTTCCTATATTTGCTAATGCTTTTGCTACATATTCTCTAACCGAACTATCAATATTTTCATTTTTAATTAAATAAATAAGAAAATTAAAAAAAAAATAATCATTTATTCATATATTTGATAATGATTATGATACATA
>CAZEUK010000093.1:0-5492 GCA_964514535.1 uncultured Aquificales bacterium | reverse complement strand
GCTGCTGATGGCCCTATGCCTCAAACTAGAGAACACGTCCTATTAGCTAGACAGGTTAACGTCCCTTATATCGTCGTTTTCTTAAACAAATGTGATATGGTTGACGACGAAGAATTATTAGAATTAGTTGAATTGGAAGTTAGAGAGTTATTAAGCAACTACGATTATCCCGGAGACGATGTACCAGTAATAAAAGGTTCAGCATTAGGGGCATTACAAGACGACCCTAAATGGATAAAGTCAATAGAAGAATTGTTAGATGCGATGGATAACTACATACCAACACCAGAGAGGGATGTAGATAAACCATTCTTAATGGCAATAGAGGACGTATTCACAATATCAGGAAGGGGAACAGTAGTAACAGGGAGAGTAGAGAGAGGAAAGTTAAAAGTAGGAGATGAAGTAGAGATAGTAGGATTAAGTGATGAGATAAAGAAGACGGTAGTAACAGGGATAGAGATGTTTAGGAAGACGTTAGACGAAGCGGTAGCAGGGGATAACATAGGTGTGTTATTAAGAGGGATAGGAAAGGACGAGGTAGAGAGAGGGCAAGTATTAGCACAACCGGGGACGATAACACCACACAAGAAGTTTAAGGCACAGGTGTATATATTAAGCAAAGAGGAAGGAGGGAGACATACACCATTCTTCAAAGGGTATAGACCACAGTTTTACATAAGGACGGCGGATATAACAGGTACGGTAGTAGAGTTGCCAGAGGGACAAGAGATGGTAATGCCGGGGGACAATGTAGAGTTAACAGTAGAGTTAATGGAGCCTGTAGCGATAGAGGAGCAAATGAGATTTGCGATAAGGGAAGGTGGAAGAACAGTAGGTGCTGGTGTTGTTACTGAAATTATTGAGTAAGAAGGAGAGGTAGAAAGATGGAAGAGAAAATCAGAATAAAATTAAAGGCTTACGACCACAAAGCGTTAGACCAATCGGTAAAACAGATAATAGAAACGGTAAAAAGAAGCGGTGGGGTTATAAAAGGCCCCATTCCTTTACCTACACAAAGGAAAGTATGGTGTGTTTTAAGGTCTCCACATAAGTTTGACCAGTCTAAAGAACATTTTGAAATGAGAATACATAAAAGATTAATTGATATAGAAAACGCTACACCACAAACTATAGAAGCGTTGATGGATATTAGTCTCCCTGCGGGAGTTGATGTAGAAATAAAATTAAGTTAAATTGTGTTTTAAATCTGTTTCTTCTAATTTCGTTTTAAAATACAATTTAAAAAGGAGTGTGAAAAATGCCAAAAGGCATAATAGGAAAAAAGATAGGTATGTCGAGAGTTTTTATAAATGGGAAAGCTATACCTGTGACAGTTATACAGGTTGAGCCTAACTATGTTGTTGACATTAGAACAGAAGAAAAAGACGGTTATAATGCTGTTTTATTAGGGACAGGAAAAGCTAAAGAGAAAAACACAACAAAACCTATGATGGGTGTTTTTAAAAGGGCAGGATTAAAAGAACCTTTAAAACATTTGGCAGAGTTTGATTTAAAAGATGGTGAAAATTTAGAGTTGGGACAGGAAGTAAAAGTTGAGGATATATTTGAAGTTGGAGATTTAGTTGATATTACTGGAACATCTAAAGGTAGAGGATTTGCTTCTGCAATGAAAAGATGGGATTTTTCAGGATTTCCAAAATCCCACGGTGCAAGATACCATAGAGTTATAGGTTCTGTTGGTGCTTGTGAAGACCCGGGAAGAACATGGAAAACAAAAAGAATGCCCGGTCATTATGGTAATGAAACTTCAACAGTTTTAGGATTGGAAGTTGTAGATATTATTCCAGAAAAAAATGTTATCTTAGTAAAAGGTTCAGTTCCGGGAGCACCTAAATCTGTTGTTAAAATATCTGAAAGTGTAATTCTTAAGAGAAGAAAAGGACAGAATAAATTAAAAAGAGCAAAAGCTTTCTATCAAGCTGAAGCTAAATAAGACTAAATCAAATTAAAGAGGTAAGGAAATGGAAGCAAATGTTATTAATATAAAGAATGAGGAAGTTGGAAAGGTAAAACTGAACGAAAAGATTTTTAACGAGGAAGTAAAAGAACATACAGTTTGGGAAGTTGTTAAGTGGCAGTTGGCGGCTAGGAGGGCTGGTACTGCATCAACTAAAACTAGGGCAGAAGTTAGAGGTTCTAGAAGAAAAATACTTCCACAGAAGGGAACAGGAAACGCTAGACATGGGGACAGAAAGGCGAATATATTTGTAGGTGGTGGAATTGCCCATGGACCAAGACCAAGGGATTATTACTATCCATTACCTAAGAAAGTTAGAAAGAAGGCATTAAAAGGTGTCCTATCTATAAAATTAAAAGAAGGTGAGTTGTCCATAATTGAAGATTTTAGTTTTGAAGAGCCTAAAACTAAGAAGGCTATAGAGGTATTAAAAAATTTAGGTTTGGAAAATTCTAAAGTTTTATTAGTTATACCTGCTAAAGATGAGAACTTAATGAAATCATTTAGAAACCTTCAAAATGTTAAAGTATTGGTAGTTGATGGTTTAAATACTTACGATATACTAAACGCTGATAAGGTTTTAATATTCAAATCTGCACTGGAAAAAATTGATGAGAGGTTAGGAAAATGAGCAAAACACCTTATGATATACTGATAAGACCTGTTTTAACGGAAAAGGCAGTTAAACAGAATGAAAAAGAAGGAAAACTAGTTTTTGAAGTACCATTGGACGCAAATAAGATAGAAATAAGAAAGGCTGTTGAAGAAATATTTAAAGATAAAAAAGTTAAAGTAAAATCTGTAAGAACTTTAATTGTTAAGCCTAAACCTAAAAGGGTAGGTTTTGGACCTTTAGGAAAGAAAAAAAGATGGAAAAAAGCAATAATTAGAATAGAAGCTGAAGAACCTATTAATATTGCAGAAATAATATAGAGGTGAGATAAAAATGGGAGTTAGAAAATTAAAACCTGTAACTAATGGAACAAGACACGCTATTTTATATGATTTTAAAGAAATAACGAAAAAAGAACCTGAAAAATCTTTAGTTGTTCCATTAAAATCAAAAGCTGGTAGAAATAATCAGGGAAGAATAACAGTTAGACATAAAGGTGGAGGACACAAAAGAAGATATAGAATAATTGATTTTAAAAGGGATAAATCTGGCGTTCCTGCAAAGGTAGCCGCTATAGAGTATGACCCAAACAGAAGTGCAAGAATTGCATTACTCCACTACTTAGATGGTGAAAAGAGATATATAATCTGGCCTGAAGGATTAGAAGTTGGCGATACTGTCCAATCTGTCACTTGGGAAGATTTGGAAAGTGGAAAGTGTGAGCTTCCAGAGATAAAGGTTGGAAATGCTATGCCTATAGAAAAAATTCCTGTAGGTACATTTATCCACAATATAGAGCTAACTCCCGGAAAAGGCGGACAACTAGTTAGAGCAGCTGGAATGTCTGCACAGATATTAGGAAGACAAGGAGATTACATACAGGTTAGATTACCTTCAGGCGAAATAAGATTAATCTATAAGAAATGTATGGCAACAATAGGAACTGTAGGATTACAAGAACACGAATTAATTAAATTAGGAAAAGCTGGAAGGTCTAGATGGTTAGGTATAAGACCTACCGTTAGAGGAACTGCAATGAACCCAGTAGACCACCCACATGGTGGTGGTGAAGGAAAAACTTTTGGAAAACATCCTGTATCTCCTTGGGGACAACCTACAAAAGGTTATAAAACTAGAAGGGGTGCTAAATACTCTGACAAATTCATAATTAAGCGTAGAGGTAAGTAAGGATGGGATATAAAGGAAAATGGAATGAAAGATTTAAAAATCCTTATGTGAATGAAAAATTATTAAAAAAAATAAGAAAACAGAAGGAAACTGGGGATAGAAAAGCTATAAAAACATGGGATAGGGCATCTACTATAACGGAAGAAATGGTGGGTCATAATATAGCTGTTTATAACGGAATGAAATTTATAACTGTTTATATTACTCCCGAAATGGTAGGTCATAAACTAGGTGAGTTTGCTTTAACAAGAACATTTAAGGGTCATCCTGATAAATCAGCAAAAACAGTTAAGAAAAAATAAGGGGTAGGTAAAAATGACTGAAGCAGTAAATCAAAAAGAGGCAATAGCTATTGTTAGAAATGCTAAAATATCTCCAACAAAGGTAAGACAAGTTATTAATTTAATCAGAGGAAAAGATGTTGGTGTAGCTTTAGCTATACTACAAGGTTTAAATAAAAGAGGTGCTAGAATAGTAGAAAAATTATTGAAGAGTGCTATAGCTAACGCTGAGCTAAAAGATATGGATATAGACAACCTTTATATAAAGGAAATTAAAGCTGATAAAGGATTGGTTTTAAAAAGATATACTCCAAGGGCTTACGGTAGAGCTACACCTATAAAAAGAAGATATTCTCATATATACATAAAATTAGCTGAAAGGTAAGGAGGATTAAAAATTGGGTCAGAAGGTTAACCCTATAGGCTTTAGATTAGGAATAACTAAAGATTGGAAGGCTAAATGGTACGCAGATAAAAAAGAGTATGGGAAAACATTACATGAAGATATAGCTATAAGAGAGTTTATAAACAGAAGGTATAAACAAGCTGGTATAGGTGATGTTTTAATAGAGAGGTTAGGAGAAAAGTTAAGGGTTAAGATATATGCGGTAAGACCGGGAATAGTTATAGGAAGAAAAGGTTCAAAAGTAGAGGAATTGAACAAAGTTTTAAAGTCTATGACTAAAGCTAAAGATATTATTGTTAACGTTGATGAGATAAGAAGACCTGAAATAAATGCAAAAATAGTTGCGGAAGATATAGCAACCCAATTGGAGAGAAGGGTTTCCCATAGAAGGGCTATGAAAAGGGCTATAGATATGGCTATGAAATCTGGAGCAAAAGGTATAAAGGTTCAGGTTGGTGGTCGTATAGGTGGTGTTGATTTAGCAAGAAAAGAATGGATTATGGAAGGTAGAATGCCATTACAAACTTTAAGGGCAGATATAGATTACGGTACTGCAAGGGCATTAACAAAGTATGGAATATTAGGAATTAAAGTTTGGATATACAAAGGTGATAAATTATCCGACCAGAAAGACGAGATAGTTAAAAGAATAGAAGAAGAGTTAAGTACTATATAAAATTCTCTTTTCTTCTCTTATTTTTTTTACAATAATTTGAAATTTGTTAATCATCTGTTCTAGACTAAAATAAAAGATTTTAACTAAAATTATAGTTAGATAAGATTAAAAAGTTATAAAATTGTATCCCTTAAATTAATGTTTTGACAATTTCCGAACTCAATTTATTTAGCGTAAATAAACTTTAGTTTTTTATTCATTTAATACTTCTTAACTAAGTACTAATATTGCTGTTTAACACTCCTTAAAATCTATATAATTTTAAATTAATAATATTTAATAAATGAGAATACAAATGAATGAGAAAATATTAACAAACCTTAATTATAACTACTAAAAGCTATGAA
>CAZEUK010000092.1:0-5495 GCA_964514535.1 uncultured Aquificales bacterium | reverse complement strand
GAAGAATTTATAAGTCAGATTGAGACAGAAGAAAGAAAGATAAATTGGGAAAAGTGAAAAAAATGGTTTATTAAAAAAGTTGAGGAGTTTTATAAAACAATAGATAAATATTTAGAGCCTTATAAAGATAAGATTAAGATTGAAGATATTGAAGTTGATATTTACGAAGATGAGTTGGAAAGTTATAAGGTAAAAAAAAGAATTTTAAATATTAAAGGTTATAAAGTAGAGTTCATACCTATAGGAACTGTAATTGTAGGTGCATGGGGACGTATAGATATGGAAGGTCCAAATGGTAAAGTAAAGTTCGTATTAGTCCCTGAAAATAGAAGCTACCCTAAAATTGAAACTTCAATATTGTTAAATGATAAGGATATAAGAGATTGGGAAAGAAGGTATAAAAAAGAAAGAGATGAAATAAAAAAACTAAGAAAAGTTTGGAAAGTGGCAACCCCTCCCCCAAACATAATATATCTGGACTTAAATGAAGATATATTTTTTGATAAATTAATTGAAGTAATAAATGGCTAAACGTATATCTATCTCAGATGAATATTTAACCCTTGATTATATATTAAACTGTAAAAACGATTTAGAAAAAGCTGTAAAGTTTTATTTTAAATACGAAAAATTTCCAACTTTAACGAAGATTGAAATAAATGAGAAAAAGAAGCATATCCTTAAAGAAATAGAATTAAATGTTATATTTATGCTTTTATCCTCTATAGAGGCATGGATAAGAATAGATTATGAATATAGAGTAAAGTATAGGTTTAAAGATAAGTTATCACAGGAACTAAGGGAAATAGATAAGCGTATGGATAAATCGTATAAAATTCCTATAGAACAACTTTGTGATATATATAAAAAGTATGCTAAAGATAATTTATTCCCTGAAGTGAAAGCTTCTTTATTTTCTGAACTAAAAGCAGTTTTTAAACTTAGACATTGGATAGCCCATGGACGTTATTGGACTTTAAAAATTGGAAGAAAATATGATTTTGATGAAGTTTATCAATTAGCAGAGGTAGTTTTTAAACTGTTTAAAGGAAATAAGATATAAAAAAGAAAATTAATTTAAAAATCAAACTGGGTGGATAGTATAAACTCAAACTCTTCGTTTTTGTTTTCAAAAATTCTGTATCTCATATTTATATCACTACCTAGTCTTACACCTATTTCATACCATCCACTGTTCCTATAGGTTTCACTGTTGGTTAGAGCCCTAGAAATAGCTAAATAAATCCTTGATGTAATATTTCTTTTAGCATATATAAAAGGAACTAAACCTTCTGTTGGGGAATATTCAGGTCTTATTGATATTTCAATACCTGTATTAAATACACCTTCTCCCATCTCTTCATCTTCCGTTGGTATCATTTTAGATAATAAAGCCCCTAAATCTTTTAGTAGAGGTAAAATATCTGTTGTTAAACCTGCCAATGCAGACGGCAAATCTTTTAAAAATAACATAGACATTATTTCTTCCTGAGATTTTGGCGGTTGTGATATAAAGGTAACATTCGGTTTCTTAATATTACCGAATATATTTATAAATATCTTCGTATCGTATAAAAAAGTTGAAAGTTGTGCGTTAATTCTAGCATCATTGTTGGAGATATTTATCTCAAGTTTATTTATACTATATTTAATCTTCATAAAATTGATTGTTCCACCTAAAATCTTTATAAAACCATTTACAACAGGTTTATAAGCTGTTCTCATTATTCTTAATTTAGATATTGCTACAGCCCTACCAAAAACTCCCCTTATGACTAAAGGATTATCTGTAGATACTGAAAGATTTATATGTATAAACTTTTTCAAACTTTCTATTTTTTCATTCTTCTTTCCTTCTGTAGAAACTAACTTTTGAAACTCTTTGTTAATTCTCAATCTTCCAGAGTAGAAAATATTCCCATTTATATAAATATCGTAGCCTAACCAGTTCTCCTTTTTATTACTTTTAACGAACTTTAATACTAACTCTCTAGTTGTGATATATCCTGTGAAGATACTTTTATACCTTATAGGTAATCTGGAAAGAGTTATTACTACAGAATTTTTATTTTTATTTAAATTTATATTACCTTTAATTCTTAAACTGCCCTGTCCGTAAAGGTTTGACGGCACATTACCATATATATCTATACCAACTAGACCACCTTTTCTATAAATAATTTTTAAGTTATTTATATAAACAGGTCTTCTAAAATATGAGCTTTTTATTTCTAAATTGTTTGAAACAACCTTTAATTCTAAATTATCTTTATAGTTTGAAACATTTCCATTAAATCCTATTTCTATTCTTAAATCCCCATCTATTCCACCGAAGGCTATTAAATCTGATACAACATCTTTGTTTAATTTACCATCTACTTTTAAAGCTAAATCGTTTTGTAATAAATCATATCTTAAACTTAAAATTTCTCCATCTATAACACCTTTTATACTTATTGGATTAACGATTGAGATTTTACCTTTTTCTGAGATAATTTCGGTTTTTCCAAGATATATTAACTTTTTGTTTAAACTGTTAATATATATTCCACCTAATAATAAATTTCCGTTAATTGCTTTTATATCTGAGAAATCTGTAGAAATTTTGCCTGTTATTTTGCCAGTTTTTATTGAAAATTTGTCGTATAAAAACTTTAAACCGTCAGAATTTAAACTTAAAGAAAGTAAGTTATCTTTTCTTTCTATAGAATAGTTTATTTTATTCTTAGAAACATATTTACCGATTGATAACTTAGTTTTAACACTACCATCAATTTTATTAAAACTTCCCTTACCGTATATCTCAATATCAGGTTTTACAGTAATACCTGCTATTTGGAGCGGTAAAGATAGATTAACTTTAAATTTTTTAATAGTTTCATTGTTTACATTTAATTCTATATTTCCGTTGGAAGAAACACTCTTTAAAAACTCTTTTCCATTTAATTCAAAATATGTATTTAATTCATTATCCTTAAACTGACCTTTTATGTATAACTTTTTAAATATTTTAGCTGCCTTGGAAGATTTATTTTTAACAGCAAAATTTAAACTAATTTTATTCCCTTTTAGCCGTCCTTTTAGATTTAAATCTAAATCCTCATTATATTTATCAATTTTTAAATTAATATCTTTAGAATTAAAATTTATATCTACCTGTTTACCTAAATTAAAACTTAAACTAAAAGAACCGTTTATTCGTGCTAACTCTAAAAATTTATCCAAAAATTCGGGAATTTTATCAGATGTTAGATACTTTTTTAAATTCAAATCTTTTGTCTCAATAGTAAGTTTTCCTTTTTCCTTTAAAAGATTAAAATCTAAACTTAGACTTATATCCTTTTGTAAAGCATTAAGATAAAGATTTTTATCTCTAAAAAGTAGTTTAAGATTTAAACTTAAAGAGTGAAGCTTAGTATTATCATAACTTGCATTTTTTATATCTATCTTAAAATTTGCCTTTAGATTATCTGCTTTTCCTGATACAGTACCGTTTAAATCAGTTATCAAACTAATGTTTTTATCACTTATTAATTTTATATTAGATAGTTCTAGATTTTTACTGTTTATAGACAAGTCTATACTATCTTTATCTACAAAACCGTTTACTATAATAAAAGAATTATTACCATTTACCAATCTTAAAATTAAAGGTTTAATTGCAAACTGTTCACCGATATATATTTTTCCATTCAAAAAACCACTTTTATACTTTAAACCGTATAGATAAACGTCATTTAAGTTAAACTTAGTGTTTATAATGTTTTCCTTGAGATTAATATTTATATCTCCATAAAAAGATAGATTTATATAATTTGCCAATTCTTCAGATTTTTTACTTAAATTTTTAAAATATTTAAATAAATCTCCTGAGTATAACCTTGGAATTTTTATACTTATAGACTTATCTTTTTGATTAAATAGATATTTAAAAGTCTTATTGTCTAACTCAACTCTCCCAGATACAACTTTATTTTTTAAATCAACACTGTTAACAACCTTTATATCTTCAAATTTAATACTGTCAGATTTTACATCATTAAAATTAATTGGAATATCGTTTATTAATAGACTGTCTATATTTAAATTAGCCCTTTTTACTGGATTTGATATACTCCCTCTACTTATATATCCTTTTATTCCATTTATCTCTATATTAGCTGTTCTTATATATATCTTATTGATTGAAAATCTGTTATCTAAAACAAATAATCTTTCAAAATCTGACCTTAGATTAATACTTCCAAAAACTTTTGAGATAGTTAATAAATCTTTAAACTCAAACCTATCCAAATAAAAATTTGTCTTAACATATATGTTCTTCTTATTACCAAAAATTAATATTTTCAAATCTAACTTTTTGTTTTTTGCACTTAACGGAACATTCAGACTAAAATTACTGAAATCAAAAAAAGATTTTTCAACTCTAATTTTTTTCGGAAGTAAATCCTTAAAAGATGCTCCTTTTAGTTCTTTAATACTGTAAGAAAGATATATATTAAACGGATTAAGTATAAATTTGTTATCTTCTATAGAGCCTGTGATATTTTTAATGTTAGCAAAGACTTTATTATCGTAGTTAAATTTAATACTTCCAGATATTCTATTATCTTTTAAATATAAATCTTTTACATCTGTTTTTAATCTTATATTGTTAGGTAAATTTATATAATTAAATCTTATCCTTTTTACATCTATTTGAAATAGTTTAGAATACTTCGGAATATTTCTTAAAAATTTAGGATATTTAAATTTCTCTGCCTTCTTATCAATTTTCGTCTGTCTTAAATTAATATCCAAACTGTTAGCCTTTAGTTTTACCTTTAAAGGATTAAGATTTAAATCTATATCTAAATCATTTCCGTTTATATTTAACTGTTTAAACTTGTCTTTAGAGGTTATCTTCAATTTTTTAGCATACAGATTAAAAACATCAAACCTATATAATCCTATCTTTATATCAGGTGAAGGATAAATATATATCCAATCTTTATTTATAGATATATAAGTATTTTTTGAAAGGATATAGACAGCAATAACTAGTGTAATAGAAATAATTTCTAAAAATATAAAAGCTATTAATAAAAAAATCTTCAAAAAGTTTAATATTTTGAGCGTATACCTTTTTATATTTTTTAACATATCCTTTGACTTTCAAATTTTATTATTAAATATAAAGTTAAAACCTTTTTTTATAAATTTTAAAGTTTTTGTCTCACAAAATAGGATAACAATTAGCCATATCCAACTTTTGTTAGATTAACCAATAATAAGGATATATTTATTATTTCCTAATATGATGTTAGGTAGGTATTAATAAAATATATGAAAAATCAAATAAAACACCGACAAATCTACGATTTGGGCTACCTAAAGGTAGCCCTTTGGTCAATATGTAGTTTATAAAATATATCTACTTAAATCTTCATTTTGGACTAAATTTTCAAGTTTTTCTCTAACAATTTTTTCATCTATCACTATAGTTTGACCTTTAT
>CAZEUK010000091.1:0-5524 GCA_964514535.1 uncultured Aquificales bacterium | reverse complement strand
GATATATAACCTAAACCAAGTATGGAAAAACCTATCTTCTTTAAGATACTTTTTTTATTAAAAAGATAAATCCATAAAACTATAGAAGATATTAAATAAAAAATAAGGGAAAGAATTACCATTATTTCAAGCATATTCATTTCTCCATTAATTTATTGACTATCCTCCTGATATTGCATTTACAACCTTTATATTGTCATCAGGTTTTATTTCTTCAGTTTCAGGAACAATCTCACCATTTTTAACAACAAATGCAAACTCTGGAGATAAATCTAAACTTTTTAATAAATCTATAGCTAAAACTTTATCTTTGTCTATGTTCACAATAACATCCTTTCCTCTATACCTAATTTTAAACTCCATAATTGTTCCTCTCCTTAACTTTTTTATTTAAAAATTAACATAATTAATGAACTGCAGGCTTTGTTTTAAAAGGAATTATAAGCTTTGTTGCCACAATGTCGCCTTCCTTTAAACCTTCAATTATTTCTGTATAATTCTCTCCCATAATTCCTGTTTTTACGTAAGTTTTAACAACCTTTCCATTAATAACTTTGTAAACATACTGTTTTCCCTTCTCAAATTTTAAGGCAGAATTAGGTATTAACAGAACGTTATGTTTCACACCTGTTATTATCTTTGTGTAAACTGTCATCTCAGGTCTTAAAAACTTAGCATACTCAGGTTTAACTTTTACTATTGCCATATAATAAACAATATTTTCCTTAACAACCGGCTCTGGATATATTTTTGATATTACACCTTCAAATTTTTCATTTGGATAGGCATCAACATAATATATCACCTTTTGACCTTCCTTAACTTTTCCTATATCTGTTTCATCTACATATATCCTAACTTCCAATTTTTTAGGATTAAGTATTGTTATCAGATTGGCAACCTGTAAACCTGCAACAACAGTTTCTCCTTTTCTAGCTGTTATTTTAGAAACAACACCGTCTATAGGAGAGTATATCTCTGTATAAGATAAACGGATTTTTGCTTTTTCTAGATTTTTCTTAACTGAGTTTAAACTACTTCTAGCCTCCTTTAACTTTACTTCATACTCCTTTTTTAATCTCCGTAAACTAGCCTCCGCATAGTCAAGATTAGCCTTTGCAGTTTTCATATCCATTTCTGCCTTTTCATAATCCTTCCTAGTTGTAAAACCTTTTTTTAAAAGCTCTTTTTCTCTGTTAAAATTCCAAACAGCATACTCATAGTTAGCCTTTGCCTTTTTTAAATTTTCCTCTGCTTCCTTTATTTTTAAAGGATAAACCTTTTCTATCTCCTGTAAGTTAGCTTCAGATTTTTTCAATTCCGCCTTTAACCTATCCACCTCTTCCTTTAGTTCCCTCTGGTCTATAACTGCAATTAACTGCCCTTTTTTAACATAATCTCCAATATCAACATTCATTTCCTGAATTTCTCCTGTAGCCCTTGCACCTACTTTTACGTAAGCGTTAACCTGAGTTTTTACTATAGCCGTAGCATCTATAACATCTTTAATATCGCCCCTTTTAACCTTTACACTCTCTAACACTTTAATTTTTTGTTCTTTATGTGAAAATTTTTTAAATAGGAAAAAAGCTAAAACTAAAATAAAAATGATAGAGAAAGAAATTAATATCTTTTTTTTCATTTAAATGCACCTAGTAAAGTTAATAATTACTAAATATTTTATAAATCTAAATGGTAGGAAAAATGATAATAGCACTATTACAAACTATATTTTGCTTGAAATCTAAATAACTTTTTTATATACTTATTAACCGAATTTAAACAAGATAGAGGTGATTGGATGGCTCATACTAAATCGGCTAGAAAGAGAGTTAGACAGGCTAAAAAGAGAAGGGAGATAAATAGATACCATATCTCAAGGATGAAAACAGCTATAAAAAGAATAAAGGAAGCTATAAAGAAAAAAGATTTAGAAACTGCAGAAAAACTGTTGCCTTTAGCTCAAAAATTAGCATACAGAGCTGCTGCAAAAGGTGCTATGCATAAAAATGAAGCTAGAAGAAGAGTATCAAGAATTTACAATCAAGTTAACCAATTGAAAAAATCTCTAGCTGAAGCTAAATAAATATATATAAGGCGGTGTAGCTCAGCTGGTTAGAGCACGTGGCTCATATCCACGGGGTCGCAGGTTCGAGTCCTGCCACCGCCATTAATCTTAAACAATATCAAACTTTAATAATTGGTAGAAAAAAAATTCTTAAAAGCTGTTTCTGATTATAAGCTTGTAGAGTACGGAGATAAGATATTAATAGCTTTTTCAGGTGGTATAGACAGTGTTGTATTAGCCTATCTACTAAAAAAATTTAAAAATTATCTTGGAATAAATCAAATTTATCTAGCCCATCTAAACCATCTTATACGTGGTGAAGAGGCATTTGAAAACGAAAAGTTTTGTCTAGAGTTTGCAGAGAGGGAAAATCTTCAAATATTCACAAAAAGGGTTAATGTTAAGGAGTTAGCTAAAAGATTAAAGAAATCTGTTGAGCAGATAGGTAGAGAAGAAAGATATAAATTTTTCTATGAGTTAATGGAAAAGTATAAAATAGACAAACTGGCTACAGGTCATCATTTAACAGACTTAGCCGAAACAATGGTGTTATGGTTTATTCAAGGTAATAAAAGGGGAATAAAAGGATTTAAACCTAAAGATAATAGAATAATAAGACCTTTGTATTATTTAAAAAAGGAGGAGATTGAGGAATACGCTAAAGAAAAAGGATTAACATATCATTTAGACAAAACAAATTTTGATAAAAAATATCTAAGAAATAAAGTAAGGCACGATATTTTAAAGTTGTTAAAGGAGATAAATCCAAATCTGGAAAACTCATTAAAAACTTTATCTTACTTTTTAAATCTAGATGAAGAATTTATTGATAGCTATAAAGATAGTTTAAATTTAGATACAAAAAATTTAAAAGAGATAGATTTAGGGTTTTTCAAATCTTTACACAAAGCCCTACAATATAGAATTTTGGGAGATTGGGTATATTTTAAAATAGGTCATAGATTAAGTTATAAACAGCTGGAAAGTATTTTAAAATTAATAGATAGTGATGGCTACAAAGAGATTAATTTAAATAAAAACTTTAAGTTAATTAAAACTTACTTTAAAATTTATATATCCAAAACTAGTGCTGGGAAAAATTTTAGTTATTCCTATAAGTTAAAAGTAGGTGATGAGATATACATAAAAGAGGCTGGTATAGTTTTAAAGTCATTTAAAGTTAGCAGTATGGAAGATTTAAATCTGAAAGATGAAAAAAAATTGGTTTGTTTTGACATAGATAATGATAACGATACTTTTGTCGTTAGGAATAGAAAAAAGGGAGATAGGTTCTTGCCATTTGGACATAAAACAGAAAAAAAGCTAAAGGATGTTTTTATAGACCTGAAGATAGATAGGAATATGAGAGATTTAATACCATTACTTGAGTATAAAAATAAAATATTGTGGATAGTCGGTTATAAACGTTCAAATTATTATTTAATAAAACCTTCCCAAAATTTAAATATTGTTTGCTTTGAGATTAGGAGAATAAAGGAGGTGTAAAGTAATGTCCATAAATAGAAATATATTTATATGGGTTCTAATTGGAGCTTTAATGCTTTTTATGTTTAATATGTTGGGAAATTTAGAAAAAAAAGGTAGAAATACCGTTCCATTTACAGAGTTTATAAAAGAAGTTCAGGAAGGGGATATAAAAGAAGTTAAGATAGACGGTAATAATATTATTGCCAAGACTAAAGATAACAAAACTATAGAGACAACTGCACCTGAAAACTACGGAAAGTTATACGACATACTGACTGAAAATGATGTAAAAGTGGATATAAAACCTGAGGAAAACAACGGTTGGTTAACAACTGTCCTAATATCTTGGTTGCCTATAATTCTATTTATAGGTTTATGGATTTTCCTAATGAGACAGATGTCAGGTGGAGCAAATAGGGCTTTCTCATTTGCTAAAAGTAAAGCTAAAGTCTATCTGGAGGAAAAGCCAAACGTTAAACTTAGTGATGTTGCAGGTATGGACGAGGTAAAAGAGGAAGTAAAGGAGTTAATAGATTATTTAAAAAATCCTGATAAATTTAAAAAGTTAGGTGGTAGAGCACCGAAAGGTATCCTTCTATACGGTGACCCGGGTGTTGGTAAAACTTTACTTGCAAAAGCTATAGCAGGTGAGGCTAGCGTTCCGTTTATATCAATATCAGGTTCAGATTTTGTGGAAATGTTTGTTGGTGTTGGAGCTGCAAGAGTTAGAGACTTATTTGAGACTGCTAAAAAACATGCACCTTGTTTGGTGTTTATAGATGAGATAGACGCTGTAGGTAGGGCTAGAAGTGGTGTAGGTCTAGGAGGAGGACACGAAGAAAGGGAACAAACCTTAAACCAATTGTTAGTTGAGATGGACGGATTTGATTCAGGGGAAGGTATTATCGTTATAGCGGCAACAAACAGACCTGATATTTTAGACCCTGCTTTATTAAGACCGGGAAGATTTGATAGACAAATAGCAGTTCCTAAACCTGATGTTAAAGGTAGATATGAAATATTAAAAGTCCACGTTAAAAAGAAAAACATCCCGTTAGACAAAGATGTTGATTTAATGATTGTTGCAAAGGGAACACCGGGCTTTTCTGGGGCAGATTTGGCAAATGTAGTTAACGAAGCCGCTTTATTAGCTGCTAGAAAAGGTAAGGAAAAGGTAAGTATGGAAGATTTTGAAGAAGCTATGGATAGAATAATGATGGGGCTTGAAAGAAAGGGAATGGCTATAACACCTAAAGAAAAAGAAAAAATAGCTTATCACGAAGTAGGACACGCAATAGTAAGTTTAATGTTTAAAGAGGCTGACCCACTTCACAAAGTATCAATCATACCAAGGGGACAGGCTTTAGGTGTAACAGTTAACTTACCTGAGGAAGATAGACATATATACTCTAAAAAAGATTTAATGGCTAGACTTCATCAGTTATTCGGCGGAAGAGCTGCTGAAGAGGTATTCTACGGTAAAGATGGTATAACTACAGGGGCAGAAAATGATTTAATGAGGGCTACAGACTTAGCCTACAGAATAGTTGCTTCTTGGGGAATGACAGATGAGTTAGGTCCTATACACGTTCCATTAACTAGAAATGGATTGTTTGCAAATCAACAGAGTATAGAAATAAGTGAGGAGACAGCGAGAAAAATAGATGAGGAAGTTAATAAACTACTTAGAGATACATATGAGAGAACAAAGGCTATAGTTGAAGCATATAAAGATGCTATAGTTTCTGTTGTAGAGTTGTTATTGGATAAGGAAACTATAACATGTGAGGAAATGGTTAAAATTTTAGAGGAGTACGGTGTCCCTATCGTTAACAGATGTAGAAAAAGTATAGTTGAGGTAATATCAGATAGTTCCTCTCCTTCTGCACCTGCAGGAACAATAGAGTAAAAGTTATAAAACTTTTTTCTCTTCTCCATTTTACTTTCTTCAAAAGTTTTTTC
This sequence comes from uncultured Aquificales bacterium, assembly GCA_964514535.1. GTDB lineage: Bacteria > Aquificota > Aquificia > Aquificales > Hydrogenothermaceae > QNZC01. The sequence continues at coordinate 6 of CAZEUK010000091.1, read as the reverse complement.
TACTTT
>CAZEUK010000090.1:0-5555 GCA_964514535.1 uncultured Aquificales bacterium | reverse complement strand
TTTACTAAAAGATAAAATGAATATATTGGTTTATGATAACTCTATAATGTATGAGTTAGAAAAATTAAATAAGGCTTTAGAGGCTGAATATAAATTAAAAAATTTAATGTTTACAGGCTTAGTTTCAATAACTGTTCTGTTTTATATATTAACTATACTGTCAATTTACTTTACGTATTTAGGAGTTAGAAGAAAAGCGAAAGAGCTTACTAAGATAAAAAATGAGTTAGAGCATATAGTTGAGAGGGACGAACTTACAGAGTTAGGTAATAGAATAGCGTTTATAAAGGAAAAAAATCAGTTAAGAAATCCAACTTTAATACTTTTGAATATTGATAACTTTAAACAGGTAAACGAGTCTTACGGTATAGAAATAGGAGATTTTCTACTTAAAAGTCTTGCAAATACTATAAAAGACTTCCTTTCCAAAGAAGGTTTGGACGGTAAAGTTTACAGATTAGGGGCAGATGATTTTGGAATACTTCTTGAGGATTATAAGGAAAAAATAGAAGAGATAACGGAAAAACTTATAAAGTATGTAGAAAACAAAGCATTTAAATATGGTGATTTATACATTCCAATAAGCGTATCTGCAGGTATAGCTCTAGATAGACCTTTATTTGAAAAGGCTGATATGGCTTTAAGGTATGTTAGGGAAAGCAGATTAAAGTACGCAGTTTACAGTGATGATATGAACATTCACGATAAAATAATAAATAAAATAAACACCATAAAGACAATAAAGAGAGCTTTACAGAAAGACGGTCTATTCCTTGTTTATCAACCAATTAAAAATTTAAAAACTGAAGAAATAGAAAAATATGAAGTTTTAGTAAGACTTGAAGATGAAAAGGGAAGAATTTTGTATCCGGGAGAGTTTTTAGATATTGCTAAAGAAGCAAGGCTTTACGGAGAGATAACTAAAAGAGTATTAGAAAAAACATTTAAAACTTTAAATGAGTATGATGTTGAATTATCTGTTAACCTGTCAGTTGAAGACATTGTGGACGAAAATATAAGATTTTTAATAAGAAAATACATTAAAGACCCGTTCATATCTGAAAGGTTAACTTTTGAGATTTTGGAAAATTCAGCTATAGAGAATTATAAGGACAAATTTAAAGAGTTTATAAATGAAATGAAATCATACGGTGTAAAAATAGCTATAGATGATTTCGGCTCAGGCTATTCAAACTTTTCACATATACTAAACCTTAAACCTGACTTTATTAAAGTTGACGGAAGTTTAATAAAAGAGATTGATATTAAGGAAGAGAATAGACTAATATCCGAAACAATAGTATCATTTTGTCATCAATTAGGAATTAAAACTGTTGCTGAGTTTGTATGGAACAAAGAGGTTTATAAAGTTGTGAAAGAAATAGGTTTTGATTATGGACAAGGTTTTTATATATCTAAGCCTATTATGGAATTACCGATAGAAAAAAAGAAAAAAGAGGCTGTTTAAGGGATGGAGATAACCGAAAAAGAAGTTTTAAGATTTTTAAAGGAAAAGAAAAAACCTGTTTTTCTCAAAACGATTGTTAAGGAGTTAAATTTAAATAAAGATGATAAAAGAAAAGTAAAGAAGATTTTAAAGAGATTACAGAAGAAGAGAGTAGTTAAATATCATAGAGGAAAATATTTACTAGCCGATTGGTTAGAGGAAGATACTGTAGAGGGAAAGGTAGAAGCCCATCCAAGTGGTTATGGATTTTTAATTGTTGGTGATGATGTTGAAGACCTGTTTATACCACCACCTGAAATGAAATATCTGTTTGATGGGGATATAGTTTTAGCTAAACCGTTAAAAAGAAAGAAAAAAGACGAAGCTAAAATATTAAAAATTTTAAAAAGAGCTGTAAGGGAAGCTGTAGGAGTTTACAAAAAGGATAAAACGGGACATTACATACTTTTAGCTGATATGGTAATTCCACATAAGATATACATATCTAAGAGACAGGTTAAAAAACATAAATTGGAAGAGGGAACTTATGTAGTAGTTGAGATAAATCAATATCCTGCACCAAAGATAAAAGCTAAAGGGGTTGTAAAGGAAGTTTTAGGAAAGTACAAAAACACGAAAACTGTTGCGGAGATTATAGCCAGAAAGTATAACTTACCTTTAAAACATTCTGAAAAAGCTATTAAAGAAGCTGAAAAATTACCGTCTATAGTTAAGATAACTAAAAATAGAAGAGATTTGACAAAGCAGGTATGTTTTACTATAGACCCTGAAAGTGCTAGAGACCACGACGACGCAGTGGCAATACAGAAGGAAGGCAATCTTTACAGACTGTTTGTTCATATAGCAGACGTTTCCCATTACGTTAAAGAAGGTTCAGCAATAGATAAAGAAGCATTTGAGAGAGGTAATACATACTATCTACCTGAATACGCCCTTCATATGCTACCTGAAAGATTGGCATCACAGTTATGTAGTTTAAGACCTAACGAAAAAAAATACTGTATGACCTGTGAAATGTTAATAAACAAACAAGGCAAGGTTGTTGAATACGATATTTATGAAAGTGTGATAATAAGTAAAGCTAAACTAACGTATGATGAAGCATTAAGAATTATTTTAGGAGACCCTGCATTAGAGAAAAAATATCCTGATATAGTAGAACCGTTAAAACATATGGAAGAGTTAGCAAAAATATTGATGAAAGTTAGGGAAAAAAGGGGAAGTATAGATTTTGATTTACCTGAAAGCCAGATACTTTACACAGAAACAGGAGAACCTTACGATGTTGTGCCCTATGAGAGACATTTAGCCCATAGAATAATAGAAGAGTTTATGATTATAGCAAATGAAACTGTAGCTAAACATATTGAAAAGTTAGGCTATCCATTTATATACAGAACACACGAAGAACCTAATCCAGACAAAGTTTTAAAATTTGTTGATTTGGTGGCAGGTTTAGGTTATCCAGTATCATATCCAGAAAAAATAACCCCTAAATTTATACAGTCCATATTAGAAAAGGTAGCAGGGACACCTGAAGAAAATTTAGTCAGATTTATGGCATTAAGAACTATGAAAAGGGCTAAATATACAACTGAGAATATAGGACACTTCGGATTAGCTTCAGATTGTTATACACATTTCACATCTCCAATAAGAAGATACGCCGATATTAATGTCCACCGTATATTGAAAAAAACAATAAGGAAAAAATGGACAACGAAAGATTTTGAAAAACTTCCTGCTAAACTTGATGAAATAGCAAAACAGTGTTCACAGATGGAGAGGATAGCTGAAGACGCAGAAAATGATGCATTGGAGATGTTAAAGCTAAGACTTTTATCAGGACATATTGGGGAAGTATTTGAAGGAGTTATATCAGGTGTGGTATCTTTCGGGCTTTTTGTTGAGTTAGACAAGTTTTTAATTGAAGGATTTATTCATATTGCCAATTTACCCGGTTATTATACATACGACGAAGCAAATCACCGTTTAATAAGTGATAATAAAATATTTAGACTTGGAGATAGAATTAAAGTTAAAATTGAGAATGTTGATGAAGATTTAAAAAAGATAGATTTAAGCTTAGTAGAAGACAAAAAATAAAGGATTAGTTATAGATGGGAAATTTCTTTCAAAGGACAGTATCAGGTATATTTCTAGCTATAGTTTCTATAGGATTAGTTCTATACTCTCCTATATGGCTATTTAAAATCTTTATAGCTTTTCTCTCTTCCGTTTCAATATGGGAATTATCCAATATGTTAAAAAGAAAACTTAGAAGATTATCTCCACCAGATATAACTATAATCGGCTTGACAGTGTCTATTTCCTTTTTATTCGTTAATGTATATTTAGCTTTATTGATAATATTTTTATACGCATTCTATATAGGATATAAAAGCTACAATCTATCAAATCTTACAACAATAATCTTTATATTTGTTTACGGTGGATTGGCTGTTTCCAGTTTAGGAGTTTTATTTGAGATTAACAGGTATTTAATTTTAATTCTGTTTGCTACCGTATGGTCTGGAGATGTATTTGCATACTTAACAGGTAAGTTTTTAGGAAGAAATAAATTATCTCCTAACTTATCCCCTTCAAAAACTGTAGAAGGTGCAATCGGTGGAGCTACAGCTTCTATACTTTTCGGAGTGTTAATTGCTTTACTTTTAGATTTTAAAGAAGCTATATTACCTATAATTATATCTGCTTTCTTAATGCAGATAGGAGATTTATTTGAAAGCTTTATAAAAAGACAAGTAAAAGTTAAAGACAGTTCTAACATAATACCCGGCCACGGAGGAGTTTTAGATAGAATAGACGCTTTAATATTTGCATCATTAATATTTTTAATATTCTTCGCAGGCGACAAACCTTTAGCTTATTCTTTAATTCCAAGTTTTTAAAGAAATATATCAAAACCAATTAAATCTATATTTTTTTAAGTTAAAAAAGCTATAAAATTATTGACAGCTTAAATCAATGCTTTGTTAATTTCCGAATTAACATTAATATTGAACCTGCGCACAAGATATTCAGCTTATTAAAAAAACTTTACTTCCAAACTCCAGCGATTTCTGTATTACACTTAGGACATTTGCCATCTATAAGATTTACCTTAACATTTTGACCTATATGACCACTTCTTTCTATTACTTTAAAGTTGCAATTTGGACAGTATGTACTTTCCCTATCTTTATCATCAAAATTTCCGACGTAAACGTAATGTAAACCTGCTTCTTTACCTATATCGTAAGCCATTTTTAATGTTTCTATAGGTGTGGGAGGTTTATCCATCATTTTATAAGCAGGGAAAAATCTAGATATATGCCAAGGTATATTTTTATCTATTGAAGCTATAAAGTTTGCTATTTCTTTAAGTTCTTCCTTACTGTCATTCTCATTTGGAATAATTAACGTGGTTAGTTCTATCCAAATTCCCAGTTTATAGGCATGTTCTATTGTTTTTAATACAGGTTTTAATCTTGCACAGGATATTTCTCTATAAAATCTATCTGTAAAGGCTTTCAAGTCTATATTCATTGCATCCATATAAGGAGCTAACGTTTCTAAAGCTTCCTTTGTTTCATAACCGCTTGACACAAAAACGTTTCTTATACCGTTTTCTTTAGCCAATTTCATTGTGTCGTAAGCGTATTCAAAGAAAACTACAGGTTCGTTATAGGTATATGCTATTGAAGGTATATTGTAGGTCTTACATATTTCAACTATTGTTTCAGGCATTAAAGTTCTACCGAAAACTTCCCCATTATGTGTTTGTGGATATTGGGAAATTTCCCAGTTTTGACAAAATTTACAACAAAAATTACATCCTACAGTACCAATGGACAAAATTGGAGTTGATGGTAAAAAATGGAATAAAGGTTTTTTTTCTATCGGGTCAACGTTAAAAGCTGCTGCCAATCCATAAGTAGTTAAATATAGATTTCCGTCTTCCTTAACCTTTCTAATACCACACTTACCTAATTCATTTATATCTAAAACACATCTTTGATTACAGGCTTTACACAAGACATTTACATCTTTTCTTTTTTCTGACAACAAAGCTAACACTACCATA
>CAZEUK010000089.1:4489-5566 GCA_964514535.1 uncultured Aquificales bacterium | reverse complement strand
AAATCCAAAATCCAGTTTTAATTTAAAGCATTTTAAAGAAAAAAGATAGCTTTTTTATTGGTTTTAAAGTTATAGATTAATTAGAAGAATAAACTAGGAGATTAAATTATGAAAACAGTAGCAAACTTTAGTCAATTATTAATAGTTTTTTTATTGTTAATAGGCTTTTTTACTAATTCCTTTGCAGAAAGTAAAAATAGAGAAAGAGGAACTTCCAACTCTAATAACTTTTACGAGGATTGTGATGATAAATTAGCTAAATGTGGTGATAAATGTAATGCTATGAAAACTTGGATGTGGTGGAAAAAGAAAGAGTGCGAAAGAAATTGCGAGAAAGCTTATTACAAATGTTTAGAGGAAGAAAATTAAGTTAAATATTTAAAAATTCGGATTAAATAAGTTAACTTAGCTTACAATTAGGTTAAATGTTCAATTAGGTTAAATGTTTAAAAAATAAAATCTAATCAAGTTAACAACTTTAGAATTACCGAATTGATTGTTAAACAGCTAAATTAATACACTCAGAAATACCCAACGGAATTTTAGTATAGTTAACTCGTTTTTTATTTTATAATTTTAAAATTAAAACTACGACAGAGGGAAAAATAGATTGAAATATAAAATAACTAAAAGGTTTAAGTTTGAAGCAGGACATAGAGTTTGGAAACAAAACTTGTTATCAGGGAAAGGTTCTAAGCTGTTAGGTAAAGAAATACCACCTAATCCATGTTTAAATATACACGGTCACAGTTATAAGGTTGAGGTCGTTGTAGGTTCAGACAAATTAAACGAACAGGAAATGGTTATAGATTTTTATCATATAAAATCGGCGTTAAAAGATTTAATTGATAATCAAATGGATCATTCATTCATAATAGATAAAAATGACCCTCTATATCCTAAATTTAAAGAAAATTTTGGATTTTTAAAACTGTTTGAGGTTGATTTTTGCCCTACAGCTGAAGCGTTAGCTAAGTTTATTTATGAATTTTTAGAAAATAAACTAAAGGAAGCAGATTTATTAAATGATATAAAAGTTGTAAAAGTGGTTGTTTGGGAAACGGAAACAGGAAAAGC
>CAZEUK010000089.1:0-4389 GCA_964514535.1 uncultured Aquificales bacterium | reverse complement strand
AATTTGTTTTATCAAGATTAATCCTTCTGTTATTATTAATAATAAATTGATTTTTGAGGTTGTCTGTATGCCAAAGAGGACAGATATACACAGAATACTGTTAATAGGTTCAGGGCCCATAATAATCGGTCAAGCTGCTGAATTTGATTATTCAGGAACACAGGGAGCAAAAGCTTTAAAAGAGGAAGGATACGAGGTAATTTTAGTTAATTCAAACCCTGCAACTATAATGACAGACCCGAATATTGCTGATAAAACCTATATTGAGCCTTTAATCACTCCAGTTATTGAAAAGATTATTGAAAAGGAAAGACCTGACGCCTTATTACCAACTTTAGGGGGACAGACAGCCCTTAACCTTGCGATAGATTTGTATGAAAGGGGAATTTTAGATAAATATAACATAAAAATGATTGGTGCTAATTATGAGGCTATAAAGAAGGCTGAAGACAGGGATTTATTTAAACAAGCTATGGAAAAGATAGGATTGAAAATGCCAAAAAGTAAGGTAGTTCACTCTCTATCTGAAGCTGAAGAAGTAATTGATTGGATAGGCTTTCCAGTAATCATAAGACCTTCATTTACACTTGGCGGTACAGGAGGTTCAATAGCATACAATAAAGACGAGTTCTTCATAAAAGTGAAAGCAGGTTTAGATGCTTCTCCAGTTAACGAAGTCCTACTGGAACAATCTGTTTTAGGATGGAAAGAGTTTGAAATGGAAGTTATGAGAGATAAAAATGATAACTGTGTAATAATATGTTCAATTGAAAATCTTGACCCTATGGGAGTTCACACAGGAGACAGCATTACCATTGCACCTGCTATGACATTAACGGATAAAGAGTATCAGATGTTAAGAGATTATTCTATTGCGGTTATCAGAGAAATAGGTGTTGAAACGGGAGGTTCAAACGTCCAGTTTTCACAAAATCCTGAGACAGGAGAGTTTTATGTTATAGAGATGAACCCAAGGGTTTCAAGGTCTTCTGCGTTAGCTTCTAAAGCAACAGGATTTCCTATAGCAAAAATTGCGGCAAAATTGGCAGTTGGATATACTTTAGATGAATTACCTAACGATATAACGAAGGAAACACCGGCGTCATTTGAGCCTACCATAGATTATGTTGTTGTAAAAATACCTAGGTTTGATTTTAGTAAATTCCCAGAAGCAGACAGTACATTAACAACTATGATGAAGTCTGTTGGAGAGGTGATGGCAATAGGTAGGACATTTAAGGAAAGTTTACAGAAAGCGTTAAGAAGTTTAGAGCTTGGAAGATATGGATTTTATATAGGTTTAGAAAATGAGGAAGATGAAAAAATTAAATCAAAAATTATTAATCCTAATCCTGATAGATTATGGTATATAGCTGAAGCATTTAGAAGAGGTTATTCTGTGGAGGAAGTACACAAATTAAGTTCCATAGATAAATGGTTCTTACATCAGATAAAAGAGATAATAGATTTTGAAAAAGAATTAAGTAATAAAACTTTAGCTACTATAACCGATGAAGAGTTAGAAAAGGCTAAACAATGGGGATTTTCAGATAGAGAGTTAGCTAGATTGTTAAAAACAACTGAGGAAAGAGTTAGAGAAAGAAGAAATAAAGTTTCTTACAAAGTTGTTGATACCTGTGCCGCAGAGTTTAGAGCTTATACACCTTACTATTACTCAAGCTATGAGAAACCATTCGGAAAGGTAGAGGAAGACGGAAGTATTGTTTATATTCTAGATACAGAGAATTAAAACCACATTCTTAAACCAATGTAAATATTCGTCTCTTTATCCTTTCCAATTTCATTTTTTATAAAATCCTTTGTATTTCCAAAGTAATAACTGTTAGACAGTTCTACATATGGAGCAAACTCTCTCCTTATCTCGTATAAAAGTCTTAAGCTAACATTAATATTGTTTAAACCTGAACCAATCGCCATTTTTTCAATATTTTTAGATGAATACATTGTTGAAAGTTTAGGCTGAATAATTAACCTCTGTGTTAATAAAAGTGAGTATTCCAGTTCCAAATTTGCTAAAACTTCACCTGTTGATAATATCCTAATATCGAAATCTGTTTCAAACATATATGGAGCTAACCCTTTCAAGCTAAATACCAAGCTACCCCTTCCAAAATCATTATTATTCCCATATTTGCCGATATAACCTAGTCCTACCCTTCCGTCCCAAAAGGGAGCAATCCATCTACCAAGCATAATATCAAACCTTTCAATTTCTCCTTCATTATTCCCTAAATCCTGATTTCCTTCAGCTTCTAGCCATAATCTGCTGTAATCACCACCATACCAAGATGTAATCTCATACATAAGATTTTTTTTATCTTCTATCGTGTAGCCTAACCTATCAATGAGAAATAAACCAAACTTATATTTATGCATAGGTTTTATAGGATAAAGTTTTTTACAATTATCCTCTGAAAAAGATACAGTAGTAAGACCTAACATTAAAAAAAGAAGTATTATTTTTCTCATATCTATTTACCTCAAAAATTTTTAGCAAATCTGTAAAACTCTGAACATCCCTGTTTCCATATGGTAAAGAATATGACAGTGGAAAGCCCAATTTCCTATAGCGTCCATATCAACTTCAACACATAACTTTTCACCGGGTTTAACTAGAATTGTATGTTTTCTCGGATTAAATTCTCCATTCCCATTGTCTAGATACATCCATAAACCATGTAAATGCATTGGATGTTCCATCATAGTGTGATTTATAAAAGTAATTCTCAACCTTTCACCATATTTAGCCTTTATTGGTTCTTCAAACTCTGAGGTAAGCTGATTACCATCGTATGTGTACATTTTCCAGACATACCTTTCCATATTTCCTACTAAATGGACATCTAATTTTCTGTCATATTTTCTCCTTTTAAATGGAAATAAACTTTTCAGGTCTGCATAGGTTAAAACTTTTCTTTCCTTATTGTTTAAGCCTACACCAGCCTCATTTAATCTACATCTGGGATGTTTGTTAACCATAGCAGCCTCAACACCGAAACTATCTGGAATTTTTAAAGGTTCACAATCACCACATAGATTTTTCATTTTTTTATGTTTATTCATCATATGCATCATATTATGGTGTCCCATACTTCTATCTTGGATTTTCCTTTGTTTTGGAGTATAGGCAGATACCTTTTCAGAGTACGTTAAACTTGCCTTCGCATAACCGCTTCTATCCAAAACTTCCGCAAATATAGGATAGGCTTTCAATTCTTTTGGATTAACTATAACATCATACGTTTCTGCTATACCAATCCTAAACTCGTCCACATCAATCGGCTGTATATACTGTCCATCAGCTTGAATAACTTTCATTTTTAGACCTTCTATTCTTACATCAAATATAGTTGCAGAGGACATATTGATAAATCTCAACCTAATTTTTTCATTTGGTTTAAAGATAAACTTACAATCCTCTTCAGGAGTAAAACCGTTTATAAGGTATGTGTATGTAGCCCCCGTAATATCCAATAAATCTCTGGGAGACATTCTCATCTTAGACCACATAAGCCTCTCGGAGAATGCCTTAGAAAAGCCTTTTTTTCTAATATCATCAAAAAAATCAAAAACTGTTCTCTTTTGATAATTGTAATATCCATCCCATTTTTTTAATTTGGCCAAAACATTGTAAGGGTCTTCAAAAGTCCAATCTGAGAGGATAACAACATAATCTCTGTCATAATGGTAAATTTCTTCCTTAGGCTCTATTACAATAGCCCCGTAAAGCCCTAACTGTTCCTGTAAACCTGTATGACTGTGATACCAATATGTTCCATACTGTTTAACAGGAAATCTATATCTAAATTTACTTTTAGGTGGAATACCATCAAAGGTTATTCCCGGTACACCATCCATATTGTTAGGTAATAAAATTCCGTGCCAGTGTATAGATGTAGGTTCATCCATTTCATTGTAAACATCTATTATTACTTCTTTACCTTCCTTCCATCTTAAAAGAGGTGCAGGGAAATTACCATTTACAGTTATAGGCTTACCTTCCTTAATTCCTATAGGTAATTCTTCTCTCCTTATAACCAAATCGTATTTGATTACCTGTTCATCTTCGTATCTGTCTAAAACTTTTAAACCTCTTGTAGCTCCATATACAGGAATTGTTTTATTTAAAACTGCAAAGCTGGATAGTGCTATAGACGATTTGATAAAATTTCTCCTTGTAAGCATAATCTTCACCTAATTTTTATTTAATACTGAGATTTATTACCAATTATAGAAAGTTAAAAATTGATTTTTATGAGTTTTTATACAGTTAAATTTAGGTTAATTTTTATTTAAAAATGTTTGAAAACTGTTTTAAATTTAAATAAATTTGATATTTAAAATAAATTAAAGTAAATTAAGATTAAG
>CAZEUK010000088.1:0-5627 GCA_964514535.1 uncultured Aquificales bacterium | reverse complement strand
CCTAAAACAAACTCACTTGTAAATCCTGAAGCAAATCTCTGTTTGTACTTTCCGCTAAAACCTGAAAGTTTACCCATTCCAGATATTGCCCATTCGTTTTCTGTATTAAAACCACCGTATGGACCTAATCTACCTACTAATCCCGGTATTGAAGCTATAGCCCTCTGTGCCAACATACCGTTGAAATATTTACCTATTGTAAATCCCATAGAAATCATTACGTTTTTAGGTAGGGCAATATCCTTTGCCAACTGTTCAACTATTGAAGGATGGACACCTGTTAAATGTTGAACTTTGCTTGCTTCAAACTTTTTAGCTTCCTCTTTAACAAGCTCAAAAACTGTAGTTACCTCAATTTCCTTTCCATCTTTAAGTTTTATCTTCCATTTTCCTTCTAAGGCAGGGTCAATGTTCCAACCAACATCTTTTAGTCTTAAAGTTTTTACAGGGCTACCCTCACAACCGGGCATTACCGTAAATTTATTATTGACCGTGTTGTAAGTTAAAAATACTTTTTCAGGCTCGTATTCTTTCCCTTCTCCTTTTTCTTTAAACAGTTCGTATAACTCTTTATCAAAATCTGGATTTTCTATATCTATATCAGAAAGTCTTAATAGCTTTTTGTTGTCCAGTCTTACAAGGAAAGGTAGGTCTGTAAATGTTTTAACAAAGTTAGGTTTGTAAAGTTTTTTCTGGATTATTTCATTAATTATTGACATAGCTAAATGTCCATCATACCCCGGTTTTATGGGAACCCATAAGTCTGCGTGGATAGCTGATGCGTTAAAGTCTGGAGTTATAACTATCTGTTTAGAACCGTTATACTTCCCTTCCCATAAGAAATGGGCATCAGGTATTCTGGTTTTGTTAGGGTCTTGTCCCCACCATATATTTACATCTGTTGTATAGAAGAAGTCATAAGAACAACCTATATTACCTTCTCCATAAACAACTGTAACTCCCGGGAACATATCTCCAACGTATGAAGCTATATAAGCCCTTACTGCTCCTAAAAGTGTCCCTAATCTCTTTCCTGCCGCACCTCTTGCCTCAGTTAACATACCAGCTCCAACGTGGATAAACAGCCCTTCTGGTCCCTTTGTTAACATTGTTTCATAAATATTTTTTGCAACTTCTGTAATAGCTTCGTCCCAACTAATTCTCTTCCATTTACCTTCTCCTCTTTTTCCTACCCTTTTAAGTGGATACAAAACCCTATCCTTTTCATATGTTACTTGAGAGTGTTGAACACCTTTATTACATCCCCTTGGGTTAAAGTCAGGTATTTTAGGATTTATTGGTGTATAGTTTGCGACCTGATTTTCCCTTGTGATAATACCATTATTAACCCAAACATCCCAAGCACAGTTCCCCTGACAGTTTACACAGTGGTAAGCTGTCCCATGTGCTTCTTTATTATCTCCATATGTAAATGCAAACTCATTTCTGTACATATTCTCCGTATAGCTTTTGTTCGGATATGAACTTCTCGGGTCTTCAACTATAACAGCTTTATCCTTTGCAAAGGCAGAACTACCACCTACTGTAATACCTGCCCCTGTTAACCCAAGGGCTTTTAGGAAGTTTCTCCTACTTAACTTCATCTATATATACCTCCTTGATAATTTTTTATTAAAAGAATAGAAAGGGCGAAGGCTTATAAACATCCTCCTCCACCGCCAGCTTGTGGTGGTTCATACTCTCCCTCATCTGCAGGATAACCTTTTACTTCGTCCCACATCTTTATACCACCAATCACATTTCTAACGATAATGAACTTTCCTTTACACTTTTCATAAGCTTTAGGGTCTCCATTTTCAGATATTACAAATGTTGGTAGATATGGATTTATCTGTTCCCTTGCCTCTTTAGGTGCTTTGTTTATATCACAGTCAGGAACTGGTATAGAACCGGGTATATGGATTTGTGTGTAATACATATAATCGTCGTCTGGTTCTTCATCTTCATTTGGTGGAGCGTAAGGCCTAACATCTATCACTTGAATTGTTATTTTAGGATTTCCCAACAGCTTATATAATTCGTCAGGAGTTGCAGGTATTTGAGATTTTAAGGATAATTCCTGTTTACCGAAAACTAACAACGTTATTGATAAAACAGCTATAATTCCTATATATACTGCTCTCTCAACTTTAGGAGATAACATTACTCTTCACCTCCTTCATCTTCTTCTGTATCACTTTCGTCATTTCCTTCATCTCCGCTGTCCTCGTCGCCTTCCCCTTCATCTTCTTCTTCATCTTCTTCTTCATCTCCCTCGTCCTCTCCTTCATCTTCGCCGTTATATATAACATTCATACTCTTTGCCTTTTCTACCTGAGCCTCTAAAGCTGATAGTTTGCTCTTTTCACCTACTACAGCGACTAAAAGAACTATTATTGCTATCCAAAATAAAATTCTCTCTATTATGCTCATCTTTACTTACCTCTTAAGCTTTAATCGTAAACTTCATCAGCTTCTTTCTTAGCAGAGAAGAACTCTTGAATTTTACCTAAATAGATAAGATTTGCCACTATTATTCCTGTTATGAAATAAGTTGCTGATTGTAACATTGAACCTATTGAAAGTGTTGGATATGCAGATATAAACGCTCCTGTTGTACAACCTCCACCTATCATAGCACCTAAAGCTATTAATAAACCTGCTCCAAAAGCTATACCTATTCTTACCCAAGGTATTGGAGTGATAGCCTTTGCAAAGGGTGGTGGAACTACATCAAATTTTAATTTTCCTGAAATTAATGCCGCTAATAACGCTCCCGGTATAACTCCAAGTATTAATCCTGCGTGCCATATAATAGTAGGGGATATTTTAGGAACAATTGATAAAGGTTGTCCTATTAAGTGTGCTATCCAACCAACTAAAGCTAAAGCTCCACCTGAAAAGCCTAAATACTCTCCCTGTGCTGTAGCCCAAGCTATTATTAAACCTGCTAAAATACCAGATATTGCCCAGTGCCATTCTCCTTTTATTATCGCTGTAATTGGATTTGAATACTCTTCCTCTTGATAGTATTTTTTTGCAGGGTCTAGCCAGTCAGCAACTACTGCAAATACAATAAATAACGCTCCCCAAGCTAAAGCTAAAACTCCGTAAGGCAGACCTAACAGACCGTAAAGTGTAAGTTTTTCTTTTGTCCCAAGAATTCCTATATCAACTAAAGTTGGTTTAATTCCAGCATATATTAAAATTCCCAGTATAACTCCTATTACACCCGCTAAAGCTACTAATTTTCCAGCTCCTACCCTTGCAAAACAAGTTCCCGGACAGAAACCTGCTGAGGCCATTCCTATACCAAATAAAACACCACCTACAAAATGGGCTATACCCATATATGGCATAATCCTTGGTATAAGATTTGTACTTTCAGCAAATCCGAAAATATCTGCTAAACCGTATATAATAGATGTTGTAGCTATGGCTATAAACGCAAATTTCATTATTTTTAAATCTCTTAATAATAATAATCCTTCTACTCTAGAATATCTTACAGCACCAACTTTAAACAATACGAAACCGAATAACGCACCTGTCAAAAGACCCATTATTAAATGGCCCATATGCTCCATTTTTATTCCTCCTTTTTGATTAAAAGGGGCTTAAAAGCCCCAGAGTGATTATTTTTCTATTGGAAGGTTAGGGTCATTACCCCACTCGTCCCAAGAACCTACGTAAACTTTAGCTTTAGGAACACCTGCCAATTTAGCTGCAGCGTAGATGAATGAACCTCTTCCTAAACCAACGTGACAGTATGTTATGAGAGTATCAGTTTTAGGGTCAAATCCTTTCTTTTTAAGTTTTTTAAAGAATATTTTCTTTAACTTTTTAACTGGTTTGAATAGGTGTTTACCCGGTTTACCTTTAGGGTTTCCTGCAACTTTTTTCCATTCAAAGAATACAGCTCCCGGTATATGACCACCTCTTTTAACTTTTTCATGCTTACCCGGTGCTTCTAAAGCTTCTAACAGAGTTTTTCCTGTGTACTCTGCAAATCTTCTAGCATCTAAGATAAAGTATTTAGATTTTTTACCATTTTTCTTAATATCTTCAACAGCTTTTAAAACTTCCTCTTTTGTAGCTATCATATCTTTTTGAACGTTTACTTTAAATGTTTTTGCAGCAGGTTTTTTACCTTCACCTGTTTCTACTGGATAACCTTTGTGCTTCCAAGTTGCAAAACCACCATCTAACATTTTTACATCTTTAACACCGTAAAGTTTTAGATAGAACCATACACCTGAAGCGTTTGGACCTCTTCCATCGTCATAAGCGATAACTTTAGTGTTGTTGTCTATACCTAAACTTCCTATAAATTTAGCCGCCCTGTCAGGACACATTGGTAATCCATCACATTTTCTTATGTCTGCCAAGTAGTGTAAATCGTGTGCAAATGCGTGTGCTGAACCGGGGATATGACCAGCTTTAAACTTCTTATCACTATCACCACTTACAAAGAGAGCTCCTTTACTATCGTAAACCTTTTTAGCATCATCAACCCATATGAGAAAGTTTTCAGCCTTGGCTAATCCAGTTAAAGCCATAGAACCTAAAACTGCAAAAGTTAAAACTTGTTTCTTCATAATGAAGACCTCCTTTTATAAAAAAAATTCGCTTTCAAACTTTATCATTAAAATCAGTTAGTTAACAACGCCTAACTGATACGAATTAATTAATATGCTAATATTCAGATGTTATAACATCTATATACCTAAACAGATGGAATAACAATGTTATTTTAGATTTTAAATTTTGTTGATTTGGTGTATACTTGAAGGAAGGTTTAAAAAGATTAATTTATAAGTATTCATTTACTAACAAAGAGTTAAAGATAGAAGCAATAAAAAAACTTTATAAATCTTGTTTAGATTAAATAATTCTTTAAATCATCTTCTTTTTTCAGTTGAATTTAAAAAATTTTCATTCTCCATATAAAAAACTTTTTCTCCTATTCTTCCAATATTTTTAGCCCCAAAGATTATAATTGCAGTATAACCGTTTTTAATATCTTCAGCATTTGATTTAATAACATTTTTTATCATTTCCAAATCTACACCATTTAAACCGTCTAAAGTTGTATCACTGTGGAAAGTAATAAGTCTATTGGCATATCTATTACCAATTATGAGATTTCTAGATTTTGTATTTGGGTCAAACTCTGTTTTTAACTGTATCTCTATTTTTGGATTTTTATATAAGCTATCTTTAATTTCTTTACCAACTATAAATATTGGATTAGTTAAAAATCTTGGGTTGTCTAAAGGTATCTCCTTTAATTCTGTGTTTAATCCCCATATTTCAACATTTCCTTTATTTAGTCTAAAGACAGTTAAATCATCTTTTTCTATTATATCTTTTACTCTAGCTCTTAATACTCCCTTTACAGAACTACTTCCATACAAAACGTTATGTGGGACATTTTCTTTGTTTATTTTCAATGAAGAACTTAAAACTTTCCAACCTATAAATTGGAACTCTTCCTCAGAACAGCTTAAACCTAAATTTTCACTGAAAAGTCTTATATGTTTTATAAATAATAGATCATCTCTACTTCCTGCAGGTCTTCCTTTACCGAATTTAGTTAGCTCAGGTATATAATCCCCCTTTCTCTG